>JAEWOJ010000186.1 GCA_023399815.1 Pseudomonadota bacterium
GCTGCGGCGCGCCGATGCTTCCGCCCACCGTGGCAGCGCGACCCGCACCCAGCAGGTGGCGCGCAGCGCCGCCGCGCGGCAGGCCGAGCCGGAGCGCGCGGTCGCCACCTCGCAGTCGCCGGCCCAGGCATTGCGACATGACCCGTTCGCCGATGCCGCCGGCGCGCTGCAGGCGCGTCCCTGGCCGCGTTCGACGCTGTCGCCTGCGCTGTCGCGCAGTGCGTTGAGCGCAAGCCTTCCGGTGGCGGAAGGCGGGGCGACCTTCTACCCGTTCGAGCCGCGGATGCCGTCGCAGGACGCGCAGGCCGAGCCGGGCGCGCCGTTGCCGCGGCACTGACGCTGGCACTTCTGCATGCCCGCGGCTGCGCGCGGCGGGCGTTGTTTCCCTGGATTCCCCGTCCGGCGGTTGGCGCCGGGCGACGGGTGTTGTCTTTCCTTTCAATCGGAGGCTCGAGTCTGATGACCCACCGTACCAACCCGCGACTGTTCGGCACGCGGCTGTTCGGCCTGCTGGCGATGGCCCTGCCGCTGGCCGCCTGCGCCCAGAACAACGCTCCCACCGCGCCCGCCGAGCAGGCGGCTGCCGCGCGCCCCGCCGCGCCGGCGCCGCAACTGGTCAGCGGCCTGCCCGATTTCACCCAGCTGGTGGAGCAGGTCGGGCCGGGCGTGGTGAACGTCGAGACCGTCATCGGCCCGCGCCGCAGTCCGCGCATGGCCAGCGGCCGGCCGGACATGGACCAGATGCCGGACTTCTTCCGGCGCTTCTTCGGTCCCGATTTCCAGATGCCCGACGAGGCACCGGACAATGGTCCGCGCGGCCGCGGCATGGGCTCGGGCTTCATCATCTCCGCCGACGGCTACGTGCTGACCAACCACCACGTGGTCGATGGCGCGGAAACGGTGAAGGTCAAGCTCGGCGACCGCCGCGAGTTCGACGCCAAGGTCGTCGGCAGCGACCAGCAGTACGACGTGGCGCTGCTGAAGATCGACGCCAAGGGCCTGCCGACCGTGCGCGTGGGCGATTCCAACACGCTCAAGCCCGGCCAGTGGGTGGTGGCGATCGGCTCGCCGTTCGGCCTGGACCACTCGGTCACCGCCGGCATCGTCAGCGCGCTGGGGCGCAATACCGGCGGCCAGGAGCAGCGCTACGTGCCGTTCATCCAGACCGACGTGGCGATCAACCAGGGCAATTCCGGCGGCCCGCTGCTCAACACCCGCGGCGAGGTGGTCGGCATCAACTCGCAGATCTTCTCCGCCTCCGGCGGCTACATGGGCATCAGCTTCGCCATCCCGATCGACCTGGCGATGAGCGCGGTGGAGCAGATCAAGAAGACCGGCAAGGTCAGCCGCGGCCAGCTGGGCACGGTGGTGCAGCCGATCGACGCGCTGAAGGCACAGGCGCTGAAGCTGACCGACAGCCGTGGCGCGCTGGTCAACCAGGTGGTCGCGGACTCGGGCGCGGCCAAGGCGGGCGTGCAGGTGGGCGACGTGATCCGCTCGGTCAACGGCACCGAGATCGGCGTGGCCAGCGACCTGCCGCCGCTGATCGGCGCGCTGCCGCCGGGCAGCAAGGTCCGGCTGGGCATCCTGCGCGATGGCCGCGAGCGCGAGATCGGCGTGACCCTGACCGAGCTGGCCGAGGACGCGGCGCGCCCAGGCAATGCCCCGGCAGCCGCCGAGGACACGCCGCAGGCCGGCGCCAATGCCCTGCTGGGGCTGGACGTGGCCGACCTGACCGCCGCCGAGCGCAAGCAGCTGGGGCTGGAGCCGGGCGAGGGCGTGCGCATCACCCGGGTCAGCAGCCAAGCCGCGCGCGAGGCGCAGCTGATGCCGGGCATGGTCGTGCTGCAGGTCGGCCGTGCCCCGGTCGGTAGCGTGGCCGCGCTCAACCGCGAGCTGGCCGGCTACCGGAAGGGCGACGTGGTGATGCTGCTGGTGCGCGCCGGCGGCAACAGCGCCTTCTTCGCGGTGCGGGCCGGCGGCTGAATCGACGCTTCAAGGCCTCTCCCCGGTCGGGGAGGGGCTGGGTTCCTTCCCATCGGGGCGATTGGAGTCCGTGATGGATGCCACCTGGACTCCGTTCGCCCCTCATCCGCCCCTTCGGGGCACCTGCATTCGGCACATCCCCGTGCCTCACCCTTCGGGCGGCTTCGCCGTGCAGCCCGGCAGTCCTGCCGGGCTGTCTCCCGCCGGGAGAAGGAAGGGGCGACGTAATGCGCCTTGAGCCCGCAGGAAGGCAGGGAATCGCGGTCTGGCGCCCGGGCCCGCCCAACGCGGCCAGCCATGCGATAATGCGCCGTTATCCTGACGACGCCACGCGCCGCCGCCCACCTTATATGTCTGCCGATCCGATGCGGAACATCCGCAACTTTTCCATCATCGCCCACGTCGACCATGGCAAGTCCACCCTGGCCGACCGCATCATCCAGATCTGCGGCGGCCTCACCGCGCGCGAAATGGAAGCGCAGGTCCTGGACAACAACCCGATCGAGCGCGAGCGTGGCATCACCATCAAGGCGCAGTCGGTGTCCCTGCCGTACACCGCGCGCAATGGCGAAACCTACTACCTGAACTTCATCGACACCCCGGGCCACGTCGACTTCTCCTATGAAGTCAGCCGCTCGCTGGCCGCCTGCGAGGGCGCGCTGCTGGTGGTGGACGCCGCCCAGGGCGTGGAAGCCCAGTCCGTGGCCAACTGCTACACCGCGGTCGAGATGGGCCTGGAAGTGGTGCCGGTGCTGAACAAGATCGACCTGCCCACCGCCGACACCGAGCGCGCCAAGGCCGAGATCGAGGCGGTGATCGGCATCGACGCCACCGACGCGGTGCCGGTGTCGGCCAAGACCGGCCTGAACGTGGAGGAGGTGCTGGAGGCCATCGTCCACCGCATCCCGCCGCCGGCCCCGCGCGATACCGACAAGCTGCAGGCGCTGATCATCGACTCCTGGTTCGACAACTACCTGGGCGTGGTCTCGCTGGTGCGCGTGATGCAGGGCGAGGTCAAGAGCGGCGACAAGCTGCTGGTCATGTCCACCGGCCGCAACCACCAGGTCGACGCGGTGGGCGTGTTCACGCCCAAGCGCAAGGTCACCGGCAAGCTGTCGGCCGGCGAGGTGGGCTGGATCACCGCGTCGATCAAGGACGTGCACGGCGCGCCGGTCGGCGACACCCTGACCCTTGCCAGCGACCCGGCGCCGGCGCCGCTGCCCGGTTTCCAGGAAATGCAGCCGCGCGTGTTCGCCGGCCTGTTCCCGGTCGATGCCGAGGACTACCCGGACCTGCGCGAGGCGCTGGACAAGCTGCGCCTGAACGACGCCGCGCTGCGCTTCGAGCCGGAAAGCTCCGAGGCGATGGGCTTCGGCTTCCGCTGCGGCTTCCTCGGCATGCTGCACATGGAGATCGTGCAGGAGCGCCTGGAGCGCGAGTACGACCTGGACCTGATCAGCACCGCGCCGACCGTGGTCTACGAGGTGCTCAAGAGCGATGGCTCCATCGTGATGATGGACAACCCCGCCAAGCTGCCGCCGGTCAACCAGGTCGAGGAGATCCGCGAGCCGATCATCCGCGCCAACGTGCTCACCCCCGAGGAGTACATCGGCAACATCATCAAGCTGTGCGAGGAGAAGCGCGGCACCCAGATCGGCATCAACTACCTGGGCAGCCAGGTGCAGATCAGCTACGAGCTGCCGATGGCCGAGGTGGTGCTGGACTTCTTCGACAAGCTCAAGTCGGTCAGCCGCGGCTACGCCTCGCTGGACTACCATTTCGTTCGCTTCGAGGCCGGCCCGTTCGTGCGCGTGGACGTGCTGATCAACGGCGACAAGGTCGATGCGCTGTCGCTGATCGTGCACCGCAGCCACGCTGACCGCCGCGGCCGCGAGCTGTGCGAGAAGATGAAGGACCTGATCCCGCGGCAGATGTTCGACGTCGCCATCCAAGCCGCCGTCGGCTCGCAGATCATCGCCCGCACCACGGTCAAGGCCATGCGCAAGAACGTGTTGGCCAAGTGCTATGGTGGCGACGTTTCGCGCAAGAAGAAGCTGCTGGAGAAGCAGAAGGAAGGCAAGAAGCGCATGAAGCAGGTCGGCCGCGTGGAGATCCCGCAGGAAGCCTTCCTGGCCGTGCTGCAGATGGACAACAAGTGATGAAGCGGGGAATGGGGAACAGGGGACGGGGAATGTCCGGATCCTGCGTGTCGGTGCCGATGGCGTCCCGTTCCATTCCCGGATCCCCGTTCCCCGTTCCCGCTTTTAGGAAACTCCATGAAATGGTTTGAAATCCTGCTGGTAGTGCTGACGCTCGGCTCCGGCATCGTCCTGCTGCTGGACAAGCTGTTCCTGGCCAAACGCCGCGCGGCCAAGGGCGGCCTGCTGGACAGCGAGGAACCGGCGGTCGTCGACTACTCGCGCGCCTTCTTCCCGGTGCTGGCCGTGGTGCTGGTGCTGCGCAGCTTCGTCGCCGAGCCGTACAAGATCCCGTCCAGCTCGATGATGCCCAACCTGCTGATCGGCGATTTCATCCTGGTCAACAAGTTCGCCTACGGCATCCGCCTGCCGGTCACCAACACCAAGGTGATCCCGACCGGCGAGCCCCGGCGCGGCGACGTGGTGGTGTTCCAGTTTCCGGGCCACCCGGAAATGGGGGACGACCCGCAGCGCGGCGAGAACTTCATCAAGCGCGTCATCGGCCTGCCGGGCGACCGCATCGGCTTCCATGGTGACACTCTGTCGATCAACGGCCAGCCGCTGACCTACCAGGTCAAGGGCGAGTACGTGGGCAAGGGCCGCGGCGCGGAAATGAACGGCGCCACCCTGCTCGGCGAGGACCTGCCGGGCCGCACCCATACCGTGCTGGAATACCTGGGCCGCGCCAACCCGGCCGGGCAGGGCGACTGGGAAGTGCCCCAGGGCCAGTACCTGGTGATGGGCGACAACCGCGACAACAGCGACGATGGCCGTTTCTGGGGCTTCCTGCCGGAGCAGAACCTGCGCGGCAAGGCGTTCCTGATCTGGCTCAACTGCAGTGGCTGGTTCTGCAAGGACGGCTTCGAGCCCTCGCGGATCGGCTCGGGCATCCAGTAACGTAACCGCGTATCCGGGGAGAACGCTATGAATCGCAGGCAAGGCGGCATGACGCTGACATCGTTCCTGATGGTGTTGGCCGTGGTGGGTTTCGCGCTCTACATCGGCATGAAGCTGTTCCCGATGTACCAAGAGTTCTATGCGGTCAAGACCTCGATGAAGGCGCTTGCCAAGGAGCCGGGCAGCGCCGATCCGGCCAAGGCGCAGGAACTGTTCTTCAAGCGCATGGACATGAACTACTCCGACAGCGTCAAGCGCGAGAACATCAAGTTCGACCGCATCGACGGCGGCGTGCGCATGAACGTGAGCTACGAAGTGCGCCGTCCGCTGGTCGGCAACCTCGACATCGTCGGCCGTTTCGAGAATTCCCAGGACCTGACGGCGAACGGTGAGTAGGACGGTGACGCGGGGTGACCGCATCGGCCACCCGTTCCGGGACCAGGAGCTGCTGCGGCAGGCCCTGACCCATCGCAGTGCCGGTGCGCCGCACAACGAGCGCCTGGAATTCCTGGGCGACAGCATCGTCAACCTGATCGTCGCCGAGGCGCTGTTCGCGCGCTGGCCCAAGGCCGACGAGGGCGCGCTGACCCGCGCCCGCGCCGCGCTGGTGTGCGAGGGCGCGCTGGCAGCCATGGCCCGTACCCTGGAACTGGGCGAACGCCTGACCCTGGGGCCGGGCGAGATGAAGTCCGGCGGCCACCGCCGCGATTCGATCCTGGCCGACGCCTTCGAGGCGGTGGTGGCGGCGATCTACCTGGACGCCGGTTTCGAGGCCTGCCGCGCGCGGGTGCTGCCCTGGTTCGAGGCGCCGATGGCCGCGGTGCCGGTCGGTAAGCCGGAGAAGGACCCCAAGACCCGCCTGCAGGAATGGCTGCAGGCGCGGCAGAAGCCGCTGCCGGTTTATGAACTGGTGTCGGAAACCGGCGATGACCATGCCCGGCATTTCCGGGTACGCTGCCGGCTGACCGACCCGGAGGCGACCACCGAGGGCGAAGGCAGCTCCCGGCGGCTGGCCGAACAACAGGCGGCTGCGGCCGCGATCGAGCAACTGGATTCCAAGTGAACGACACCCCTTCCTACCGCAGTGGCAGCGTCGCCGTCATCGGCCGCCCCAACGTCGGCAAATCGACCCTGACCAACGCCCTGGTCGGCGCCAAGGTCAGCATCGTCTCCAACCGGCCGCAGACCACGCGCCACCGCCTGCTGGGCATCGCCACCTTCCCCGAAGGCCAGCTGGTGCTGGTCGATACCCCCGGGCTGCACCGCCAGCAGAAGCGGGCGATGAACCGGGTGATGAACCGTGCCGCGCGCGGCGCGCTGGAAGGCGTGGACGTAGGCCTGCTGGTGATCGAGGCCGGGCGCTGGGACGAGGAGGACACGCTGGCCTACAACGTGCTGCGCGACGCCGGCATCCCGGTGGTGCTGGTGGTCAACAAGATCGACCGGCTGAAGGACAAGGGCGCGCTGCTGCCGTTCCTGCAGGAGGTCACTGCCGGCCGCGATTTCGCCGGCGTGCATCCGATCTCGGCGCAGAAGCGCAATGGCCTGGAAGCGCTGGTGCGCGACGTGATGAAGCTGCTGCCGGAAGCGCCGCCGATGTTCGGCGAGGACGAGATCACCGACCGCAGCCAGCGCTTCCTGGCCGGCGAGCTGGTGCGCGAGCAGCTGATGCGCCAGCTCGGCGAGGAACTGCCGTATGCGACCACGGTGGAGATCGAGCGCTTCGCCGAGGACGGCAACCTGCTGCGCATCGGCGCGGTGATCTGGGTCGAGCGCGAGGGCCAGAAGGCCATCGTCATCGGCAAGGGCGGCGCGCGCCTGAAGGACATCGGCGCCAAGGCCCGCCTGCAGATGGAGCGCCTGTTCGGCGCCAAGGTGTTCCTGGAAACCTGGGTGCGCGTGCGCGAAGGCTGGTCGGACGACGAGGCCGCGTTGAAGGCGTTCGGCTACGAATAAGGCGCCACGCCCGTACGCATGCGCGCATTTGCAGGAGCGCCTGTTGCAGGAGCGTCTGTAGGAGCGACGCCAGTCGCGATGGGGCTTTCGCATTGGCCCATCACTCTGCGCAAGCCCCATCGCGACTGGCGTCGCTCCTACAGGCGGTTCCCACGAGGGCCCGAGCGGAACCTGTCCCCATGCGGATCGAAGACGAACCAGCCTACGTCCTGCATGCGCGCCCCTGGCGCGAGACCAGCCTGCTGGTCGAAGCGCTGACGCTCGACCATGGACGCATCGGCCTGCTGGCGCGCGGCGTGCACGGGCCGAAGAAGCAGGCCCTGCGCGCGGCGCTGCAGCCGCTGCAGTCGATCCGGCTGGACGCGGCGATGAGCGGCGAACTGGCGCAGCTGCGCCGGGCCGAGAGCCAAGACGCGGCGCCGCGCCTGCACGGGCAGGCGATGCTGGCCGCCTTCTACGTCAACGAACTGGTGCTGCGGCTGGCCCCGCGCGATGACCCCTTGCCCGAGCTGTACCTCGCCTATGGCCAGGTGCGCGAACGGCTGGCCGATGCGGCCGGGCTGGCCTGGGCGCTGCGCCGCTTCGAGCGCGACCTGCTCGATGCGCTGGGCTTCGGCTTCGACTGGACCTGCGCCGCGGACGGCCAGCCCATCGACCCGGCAGCGCGCTACCGGCTGGACCCGCAGGAAGGGCCGCTGCGCCTGCTCAGCGAGCGCAGCGCCGCCGAACGCCGGGACCTGGCCACCGGCGCGGCCCTGCTGGCGCTGGCCGGGGAGCGCATGCCCGCCGCGGCCGACCTGGCCAGCCTGCGGCCGCAGATGCGCGCGGTACTGCTGCACCACCTGGGCGGGCGCGGGCTCAAGTCGTGGGAGATGCTGGGAGATCTGAGAGCCAAGAACTAGGAACCAGGAACTAGAGGAAGCATCAGCGGCATGCCGCCCGCGGTTGCCTGCCTGCTTCTTGCTCGTGGCCTTTCACGCAAGCGTCAAGGCGCAAAGCGCAAGGATCTTGGCTTCCAAGCTTTTGCCCTCTCTGGTTCCTGGTTCCTCTCCCCTGGTTGCTGGCTCAATGCAGCAACGCGCTCACCGCCGCATCGAACTGGCGGCGCGCCATGTCCGATTCCGGCGCCTGGTGCAGCTGCCGCACCGCGCGGCTGAGCCGGGAGGCGCCGACGAAGCCACAGCTGGCCTGCAGCCGGTGCAGTTGCCTGCGCAGGGCGCCGGCGTCGTGCTGCCGCAATGCCACCGAGACGGCGTCGCGGGCCTGCGGCAGCTCCGACAGGAACAGCTCGCGCAGCGCCACCACATGGGCCTGCTGACCATTGAGCGCGTCCAGTGCGGCGCTCTCGTCCCAGTCCGGCGTGGCCGGCTCGTCGCTGGCGGGTGCGCCGCTGCCGGCATCCTCGCCCAAGCCCGCGCGGACGGCGCCGAGCAGGTCGGCGCGGGTCATCGGCTTGACCAGCCACCGCCCGAAACCGGCCTGGCGCAGCGACTGCCGGATTTCCGCGCTGTCGTCGGCGGTATGGGCCAGGGCGGGCACGCCGGGATGCAGCGCGCGCAGGCGCTGCAGCAGTTCCTGGCCGGTGCCGTCGGGGAGGTTGACGTCTATCAGCCACAGGTCGTGGCGGGTCGCACCGCCCATGCGCAGCGCGTCGGCGACCGAGGCGGCGACATCGACCGTGGCCGGCAGCGCTTCCAGTGCGGTGCGGAAAAAGCCCTGGCTGGTCGCGTCATCCTCGACCAGCAACAGGCGCGGCGGGGTGGCCTGCTGTCGCGTATTCATCTGCTGCCTCCATGTCAGCCATGCGGCGCATGATTGGCGAAGTGGCGCGGCCGCGCAAGCGGCGGAAGTCATGCCCGCCACATCTGCGACAATGACGCCCCTTTTTGCCCGCAGCCCTCCGCCACGTGGCCCGATCCAGATCCCGCATAGACAAGACCCCGTTCCAGACCGACATCCTCGACCTCAGCCACGACGGCCGCGGCGTCGCCCGCCGCGAAGGCGAGGGCGGCAAGGTGACCTTCGTGGCCGGCGCGCTGCCCGGCGAGACGGTGATGGCCGAGCAGACCGGCAAGAGCCGCCACTTCGACGAAGCCCGCACCGTGGAGGTGCTGAAGGCCTCGCCGTACCGCGTGCAGCCGCGCTGCCCGCACTTCGGCGTCTGCGCCGGCTGCGTGCTGCAGCACCTGGAAGAGGGCCAGCAGATCGTGGCCAAGCAGCAGGTGCTGATGGACAACCTCACCCGCATCGGCCATGTCAGCCCTGGCACGGTGCTGCCGCCGCTGGTCGGCGACAACTGGGGCTACCGGCGCAAGGGACGGTTCTCGGTGCGCCGCGTCGAGAAGAAGGACAAGACGCTGGTGGGCTTCCGCGAGCAGGATCCGCGCTTCGTCGCCGACCTGTCGCAGTGCCTGACCGTGATCCCGGAGATCGGCACCCGGGTGTCGGCGCTGTCGGCCTTCATCGAGGGCTTGGAAGGCAAGCGCGACATCCCGCAGATCGAATTCATCGGCGGCGACGCCGCCATCGCGCTGACCGTGCGCCACCTGCAGCCGCTGTCCGACGCCGACAGGCAGGCGTGGACGGCGTTCGGCCAGGAACACGGCTTCGCCATCTACCTGCAGCCCGGCGGCCTGGAGTCGGTGCATCCACTGTGGCCGGCCGAGGGCGTGCCGCTGTCGTTCGCGCTGCCGCAGTGGAACGTGGAACTGGCGTTCCGGCCGCTGGACTTCATCCAGGTCAACGCCAAGCTCAACCAGCAGATGATCGCGCACGCACTGGCCCTGCTGGACGCGCAGCCGGACGAGCGCGTGCTCGACCTGTTCTGCGGCCTGGGCAACTTCACCCTGCCGCTGGCGCGCACCGTGCGCGAAGTGGTGGGCGTGGAAGGCGAGGCCGGGCTGGTGGCGCGGGCCAGGGAGAACGCGCAGCGCAATGGGCTGGACAATGCCCAGTTCTTCGCCGCCGACCTCACCCAGGACCAGCGCAACGCGCCGTGGATGCGGCAGGGCTTCGACAAGCTGCTGCTCGATCCGCCGCGCTCGGGCGCCATCGACGTGCTGCAGCAGCTGCCGCTCAAGCAGTTCAAGCGCATCGTCTACGTCAGCTGCCACCCGGGCTCGCTGGCGCGCGATGCCGGCTACCTGGTCAACGAGCAGGGCTTCACCCTGGTGTCGGCCGGCGCGATGGACATGTTCCCGCACACCGCGCACGTGGAAAGCATCGCCGTGTTCGAAAAGAAATGAGACACGCGCACATGGATGTGCGCCGCTCTTGCGAGGGATTCGCACCGATGAGAAACGCGTACATGGATGTACGCTGCTTTCGTGAGGGACTCACACCAACGAGGTTTTCAGATGGGCATCGAGATCGAGCGCAAGTTCCTGGTCACCGATGACGGCTGGCGCGCCGCCGCGCACGCGGTCGTCCCGATGGCGCAGGGCTACATCAACGACATGGCGGCGATGGACAGCGGCGCGCAGAAGGCCTCGGTGCGCGTGCGCATCCAGGGCGACGCGGCGTACCTGAACATCAAGTCGCGCGAACTGGGCCATACCCGCCAGGAGTTCGACTACCCGGTGCCGGTGGACGAGGCGCGCGACCTGCTGGCGCTGTGCGTCGGCGGGCTGATCGACAAGCGCCGCCACCTGGTCAGGCACGGCGGCCTGCTGTGGGAAGTGGACGAATTCCTCGGCGACAATGCCGGGCTGGTGGTGGCCGAGGTGGAGCTGGAAAGCGCCGACCAGCCGTTCGACAAGCCGGACTGGGCCGGTGCCGAAGTGACCGACGAACCGCGCTACTACAACCTCGCGCTGGCCTCGCATCCCTACGCGCAGTGGAGCGCCGGCGAGCGCGCCTGATCCCCCGAGACGAAGGAACCCCCATGCGCATCGACATCTGGTCCGACGTGGTCTGCCCCTGGTGCTGGATCGGCAAGCATCGCTTCCAGCGCGCGCTGGAGCTGATGGGCGACGAGGCGCCGCAGGTGGAGGTGCACTGGCATCCATTCCTGCTCGATCCGGGCGCCGACGCCATGCCGGTGCCGCTGCGGCAGGCCTACGCGGCCAAGTTCGGCGGCGCCGAGCGCACGCAACAGCTGCTGGCGCAGACCCAGTCCACCGCCCGCGCCGAAGGTCTGCCGATGGACTTCGACCGCGGCCAGGTCAAGGTCAGCACGCTGCCGGCGCATCGCCTGCTGTGGCTGGCCGGGCGCGAGGGCGTGCAGGAGCAGGTCGGCGAGGCGCTGTTCCGCGCCCATTTCGAGCATGGCCGCAACCTGGCCGATCCGCAGGTGCTGGCCGAGGCGGCCGCCGCCGGCGGCATCCCCGCCGCGCGCGTCGAGGCGATGCTGGCCTCGGACGAAGGGCTGGCCGAGGTCCGCGCCGGGCTGGGCCAGGCGCAGGCGCTGGGCATCCAGTCGGTGCCGACCTTCGTCATCGACGGCCGCTACGCCGTGCAGGGCGCGCAGCCGCCGGAAGTGTTCGCCCAGGTGCTGGAGAAGGTCGCCGCCGAGCGGGCCCCGCCTGCGGTCGCCGGCAAGGATGAACCGGCCTGCGGGCCGGACGGCTGCAGCCTCTGACGCGGCGGTCGCCATCTGCGACAATGCCCGGCTTGGCTGTATGGGAACCTGCACATGCTTCTGATCGGCGTCGCCGGCACCGAACTGACCGCACAGGAACGCGACTGGCTGCAGCATGACGCCGTGGCCGGCGTGGTGCTGTTCAAGCGCAATTTCGCCTCGCGCGGGCAGGTGGTCGAGCTGACCGCCGCGATCCGCGCCGCCACCGCGCGTCCGCTGCTGATCGCGGTGGACCAGGAAGGCGGGCGCGTGCAGCGCTTCCGCGAAGGTTTCACCGACCTGCCGCCGCTGGACGGCTTCGGCCGGCTGTACGCGACCGACCCGGACGCCGCGCTGGCGCTGGCCGAGCAGCACGCCTGGCTGATGGCCAGCGAGATCCGCGCCAGCGGCCTGGACCTGAGCTTCGCGCCGGTGGTGGACCTGGGGCGCGGCAACCTGGCCATCGGCAACCGCGCCTTCGCCGAGGACCCGCAGGTCGTGGCGGCGCTGGCCCGGGCCTACGTGCGCGGCATGCACGGCGCCGGCATGGCCGCCACGCTCAAGCACTTCCCCGGCCACGGCACGGTGCGCGAGGACACCCACGTCGACACCGCCATCGACCCGCGCCCGCTGCACGAACTGGAGACGCAGGATCTGCTACCGTTCCGCGCCGGTATCCAGGCCGGGGCCGATGCGGTGATGATGGCCCACGTCGTCTACCCGCAGGTCGCGCCGGAGCCGGCCGGCTACTCGCCGCGCTGGATCAACGCGATCCTGCGCGAGCAGCTGGGCTTCCGCGGCGTGGTGTTCTCCGACGACATCGGCATGGCGGCCTCGTTCGCCGCCGGCGGCGTCCGCGCCCGGGTCGATGCGCACCTGGACGCCGGCTGCGACGTGGTGCTGGTCTGCCACCCGGAGCTGGTCGAAGAATCGCTGCGGGCCGTGTCCGGCCGCAGCCTCAACACCGCCGCGCTGCTGGGCCTGATCGCCCATGGCGCCATGGGCTGGGGCGGCCTGCTGGCCGACGCCCGCCACGGCGAAACCCAAAACCGTCTGCTCGAAAATCTCGGAAGAACCGCCTGATGTCCAAACTCACTCTCGAACAAGCCGTGGCCCAGGCCGACCTGCTGGTCGACCGCCCCACCATCGATGCGGCCATCGCCGGCATCGCCGACGCCATCGCGCGCGACTACAAGGGCGAAGTGCCGGTGTTCCTGTCGATCATGAACGGCGCGCTGCCGTTCGCCGGCCAGCTCGCGCTGGAACTGGGCGCGCGCGGCCAGGACGCGCAGTTCGACTACATGCAGGCCTCGCGCTACCACGGCGAGACCGGCGGCGAACTGGTCTGGAAGCACCGCCCGGTGTCCTCGTTGTTCGGCCGCCGCGTGCTGCTGGTGGACGACATCCTCGACGAAGGCTTCACCCTGCAGGGCGTGCGCGACTGGTGCCTGGAACAGGGCGCCACCGACGTGCGCATCGCGGTGCTGACGGTCAAGCAGCACGACCGCTGCCTGGACGGCGTGCAGGCCGACTACGCCGGCGTCGAACTGCCCGACCGCTTCGTGTTCGGCTTCGGCATGGACGTCGACGAATCGCTGCGTTCGCTGCCGGCCATCTACGCGATGAAGCAGTAAGGGGGCGGGGCCGGCCGTGGGCCGGCACGCGCCATCGCTTCGCGCTGTCGCCCTGCGGTCTGCATTGCAGGCCGCGGGCCCCGTCTCCTGCTTGCCACACCCCGCGCCTTCGGCGCGCCCCCTGACTCAGGGGGCCTTCCTCCAGTCACGCTCTGGCGGGGGCAGGGTATGTGGCAGGTGCCGGCCGCTGGTCGGCGCGATGAAGGGACAGCAACCCGCACGACGCTTGATTGCAAAAAAAACGGGAAACAACGATGGGCAATATCGCACTGGCCGTGATCGGCGGCACGGGTGTCTACAAGCTGGCCGCGCTGGACGATGTCCAGACCCATGACGTCCAGACCCGCTACGGCGCACCGTCCGGCCCGGTCCGCATCGGGCTGCTGGACGGCCGGCGCGTCGCCTTCCTCGCCCGCCACGGCGAAGGGCATTCGATCCCGCCGCACAAGGTCAACTACCGCGCCAACCTGGCCGCGCTCGGGCAACTGGGCGCCACCCGCGTGCTCGCGCTGAACACCGTCGGCGGCATCACCGAGGATTTCGGCCCGCGCGTGCTGGCCTGCCCGGACCAGCTGATCGACTACACCTGGGGGCGGATCTCGACCCTGTGCGAGGAGGACGGCAGCGACGTGCTGCACGTCGATTTCGGCCATCCCTACACGCCGTCGCTGCGTGCGCAGGTGCTGGCCGCGGCGCGCGCGCGCAACGTCGTCGTGCACGACGGCGGCTGCTATGGCGCCACCCAGGGACCACGCCTGGAGACCATCGCCGAGATCGCGCGGATGCGCCGCGACGGCTGCGACCTGGTCGGCATGACCGGCATGCCCGAGGCCGGCCTGGCGCGCGAGCTGGGGCTGGAGTACGCCTGCCTGGCGATCGTCGCCAACTGGGCGGCGGGATGCGGCGATGCGGCCGAGATCACGATGGACGAGGTGCTGGCGAACGTCGCGGCGGCTTCGGCCGGTTTGCCCGATCTGGTGGGTGAATTGGCCCGGGGGTGATTGTCATTCCGGCGCGGGCTTTGCATACTCCGCCGGTACGCTTCTATTCAGCGTGCATCAATCCATTCATCGAACAAGGTCTCGCATCACCATGCCGAACGGTACCGTCAAGTGGTTCAACGACGCCAAGGGATTTGGCTTCATCTCACCGGAGGACGGCAGCGCCGATGTCTTCGCGCACTTCT
>JAEWOJ010000034.1 GCA_023399815.1 Pseudomonadota bacterium
CACCGGCGACAAGATCCGCGCGCTGGTCTCGGGCTTCAAGTTCTCCGAGCTCAAGCCCGAGTTCCCCGGCGTGGCCGAGCCGCGCACCGGCAAGAGCATGGGCGACCACTGCGAGGACATGGCCAAGGAGTGGAACATCAGCCGCGACTCGCAGGACGAGTGGGCGGTGTCCTCGCACAGGAAGCTGGCCGCCGCCTACGAGCGCGGCTTCTTCGGCGACCTGGTTGCGCCGTTCCGCGGCGTGGAGCGCGACAACATCCTGCGCCCGGACACCACGCTGGAAAAGCTGGCGACGCTGAAGCCGGCGTTCGACAAGACTTCCGGCCGCGGCACCCTGACCGCCGCCAACTCCACTCCGCTGACCGACGGCGCCGCGGCGGTGCTGCTGGCCTCGGAGGAATGGGCGCGCGCGCACGGCCATGAGCCGCTGGCCTACCTGCGCGACGCGCAGGTGGCGGCGGTGGATTTCGTCCACGGCGAGGGCCTGTTGATGGCGCCGACCATCGCCGTGCCGGAGATGCTCAGGCGCAACGGCCTGACCCTGCAGGATTTCGACATCTACGAGATCCACGAGGCGTTCGCCGCGCAGGTGCTGTGCACGCTGCGCGCGTGGGAGAGCGAGGACTACTGCCGCAACCGCCTGGGCCTGGACGTGCCGCTGGGCCGCATCGACCCGGACAAGATCAATCCGTTGGGCTCGTCGCTGGCCACCGGCCACCCGTTCGCCGCCACCGGCGCACGTATCGTCGCCACCGTGTCCAAGGAACTGGCCGAGCGCGGCGGCGGCCGCGCGCTGGTGTCGATCTGCACCGCCGGCGGCATGGGCGTGGTGGCGATCATCGAGCGCTGATTCTTTTTAAAACAATCGGTTAGGTTGTAAATAATGATTTACTACTAATTTGAGAAAAATTAGTAGTAAATTGGCGGGTGCCATGAAGATACCTGTCCAGCCGCCGCCGTTCCTGGGCTTGGTGCACGCCCACTCCCAAGGGCTGGGTGACCTGCTGCATCGGCGCATCGGGCCGGAAGTCAGGGGTGTCTATGAGCATTGGGACCATCTGCGCCACCTGACCCCCCCACAGGGGCTGACAGTCGAGCAGTGGTGGCTGGGTATCAAGCTGGCCCGAAGCGCCGCAGCACGTGACCTGCCGCTGCGGGATCGGGAGGGGCGGCAGTTCCGTCTCGCCGTTACCGACTCGATGGCGAGCAGACTGCACGCCATTACCCAGCAGGCGTCCGGCTCGTTGCGCGGGCTGGACCAGATCGAGGATGAGCGCGCCCGGCAGAAGTTCGTGCTGCGCTCGCAGATCGAGGAAGCCATGACGTCCTCGCAGCTGGAAGGCGCGGGAACCACGCGGGCCGTTGCCAAGGAAATGCTGCGCAGTGGCCGTGACCCCAGGGATCGCGGCGAGCGGATGATCTTCAACAACTTCCTTGCCATGCAGGAATTGCGGCGCTGGAAGGACCAGCCGCTGACGCCGGATGCGGTGTTCGAGATCCACCGCCTGGTGACCGATGGAACGCTGGAGGATGCCGGCCAGAGCGGCAGGCTGCGCACGCAGGAAGACAATGTCGTGGTGGAGGACGAGGAGGGGCGGGTGTTGCACCTGCCGCCTCCTGCGCACGAATTGCCGCAACGGTTGCAGGCGCTGTGCGATTTCGCCAATGGCGTGGACGAGGAGGGCTTCCTGCATCCGGTGGTCCGGGCGATCGCCATCCATTTCCAGGTCGGCTACGACCACCCGTTCTGCGACGGCAACGGCCGTACTGCACGCGCGCTGTTCTACTGGTCGATGCTCCGCTCCGGTTACTGGCTGAGTGAATTCCTGTCGATTTCCAGTGTTCTCAAGCAGGCCAAGGCGCAATACCTGCGCTCCTATCTGCATACTGAAACGGATGAGTCGGACCTGGGTTATTTCGTCGATCACCACCTGGACGTCATTGTCCAGGCGATCGACGGACTGCATGGTTATCTCGCCAGGAAAGTGCAGGAGCGCAACCATGCGGAAATCCTGCTCAAGCCAACATCGCGGCTGGGCGTGAAATTGAACCACCGGCAACGCGAGCTGCTGCTCGATGCGGTGCGGCACCCCGGCAAGGTGTATCGGATCGACCGGCACATGCAGGTGCATGGCGTCACCTACCAGACCGCAAGAACCGACCTGGGGGCATTGGCGGAATTGAAACTGATGCGTCGTCAGCAGATCGGCAAAGCTTTCATCTATACGCCGGTGGCGAATCTGGCCGAAAAGCTGAAGGTCTGAGTAGTGCGTGTCGAAACTAGGTGCCGAGATTTCTGAAGCCAATCGTGATGTCGAAATGGAAGCGTCTGCGGTGCTGCCATTCTGGAGCACCTGCCTTTTTTGCATTCACCACGATCTCATCCATGATGCGGTCCTCTTTTCCGTAGAGGCGCTGCCCCCCCTTTTCCCAATCCTCGCCGAGCATGGACATCACGTGCCTGATGACCGCGTATTCGACCGCTACGTAGTCAATGCTCTCGGTGATGACGAGAGGGTCGTCAGCTCCGCCTGTGCCCTTACTGACGGGAAAGTCGGGTGAGATGTCCTCCCGCAGTAGCTCAGCAAGCGTCTGCGTATGTTCCATGTCGATAGCATCCGGTTCGGGAAAGTTCTGTGGTCGGGAGTTCCCTTGATGCGCGCGCCACGTTTCTCCGCTATGGGCGTGCCTGGACCTGCACTATGTGTTCATTGCTTCTTTGACGAGGCGCCGGCCGCAGTAGCGAGTGGCAAGGGTCGTCGCGGTCATGCCGAGGAGCCAGAAGGCAAAGAGTCCGTGGTGTAGTTTGAAGACGGCGCTGATCATCGACAGAGGAACCACCCCGATGCCGAATATGAGCAGACCGATTAGCAGGCCGAGCCATCCGAACGTACCGAAGGTGATTGCCGCGCCGAGCAGCCAGGTGGTCAATCCGAACAGATGGGAGGCCAACACCATGCCGACGCCGGCGTAACCCCGCGTGCTTCTGAACAGGCTCATTGGAAGCAGGGCCAGCACGACGATGGCCAAAGCCACCCAACTGATGGGGAGGACGACCGTGTAGGCTTTCAGCGCGAGCATCACGATGGTTTCACGCATGCTCATCTCCCTGCCGGGCTTCCGTGCGGAATGCGCCATATTGCGAGAGCAGTCGTGTAAAGAAAATGCCTTTGATCTTGACGCATGTCAGGCCAATGTCTTCCTCGCATTCGACGACAACGTGCATACGTGGCAACTCCCGGACTGCACGCGTGTGATGGAACTGATGGATGCTTCCGCAGATGCATCTATATTCTTTTCCGTCATAGATACTCATCTTCATCCGTGGCGCCCATCCGTACTGCAAGGTGGCCGCAAAGAAGTCGGTCATATCAACTATCTGCATGAAGTCATGTCCACAGGGCCGGATCGAACAGTTTTCTGATCATTCGACAGGCACGTAAATGGCGATGGCCTTGCCGACCTTGCTTGTCTGCGCTGCCGAATAGCCTATGCCCGATGTATAGGCGGAATTGCCGCTGATCGAGGTATCCGCATAGCCGCTGTGGATCGAGCCCCGGTATTCGCTGCTGATTCCCTGGAGCAGGATCCCGTTTGCCCCAAGATCCGCGGCCTCGTCCTTCAGACGGTTGATCACCTTGTTCATGCGGCTCTGCGCAGAAAATCCATTCGCGCCGAGATCGGACGCCTCGAGGAGGGCGACCGTCTCGTACCTGGCGGGCGGTTCCAGATAGACCTTGACCTGCGCAGGTTCGATGGGTTGCCGTGCCGTGCCGACCAGCACGTGGGAGGAGGCGCACGCGGTCACGGCTGCGGCGAGGGCCAGGACAAGAAATTTTCGCAACGGATTCATCGACTTCCCCTTGGAAACTTGAGTGGGCACCTGCGTCCCGGAAAGCGGTCGTTGTTTGGACTGGAGACCGCACCTGGCGCCGGGTCTGATCCACCGCTTATCAGCGGGAGTAGTGCCTTCGTCCCGCTTGCGGACACCAATTGAATTGCCAGTTCACTTTAATAGTGAATCAAAATTCAACAAAGGGTGCAAGCGGCACTTCAACGTAGCCGCATGGACGAGAAGCAACAGTTTTCCGAGCGACTGAAAGCCGCGATGGCGGCGGCTGGCCTGGAGGCGCGGCCGATGGTTCTGGAGAAGCTGTTCAATCTCCACTATCGCGGCACTCCGATGACGTACCAAGGGGTGCGCCGATGGCTGCTCGGTTTGTCCGTGCCGGAACAGGACAAGCTGGAGGTGCTGGCCGACCTGCTGGGAACCGACGCCTATTCCCTGCGCTATGGCAGCAAGGGGAACGCCCGTGCCCGCGAGCCGAGAACAGCATGGCGGGAGGCGACGAGCATAGATGACCAAGTGGCCATTGAAATGTTCCTCCGTCTGCCGTCGCGGAGCAGGCAAGCGGTACGGCAGGTGATCCACGCCTTGGTGGATAAATCACCCTGATCCGACGGTGTCTGCCTCCAATGGCTGGCTTTCAGGAGCGGCAGTAGTCAACGTTCCTGTCAGGCGGGATGTTTCAACCCGGCAACCGCGGGAAACCATGCGCGTCGCGCTCCTCGGCCACCGCCTGGTCCTGGATCTGCTGGCGCAGGTCGCGGCGTTGCAGCGGCTGCGCGGAATGGCCGCGGCGATGGTGCAGCGCGTTGAGCAGGCATTGCCGGGCCAGTGCGTCCTCGCCGCTGGCGGCGAAGCCTTCGCCCAGTTCTTCCCAGGCTTCGGGTCCCGCTCCCTGGGCGATGGCGCGATGCAGGAATTCCTCGGCCTGCGTCCACTGGCCCTGGCCGCGCGCCAGGCGCCCGAGGGTCAGCAGCAGCGCCGGGCTGGACGGGTGCGACTGCAGCCAGCGCTGCGCGCTGGCGCGGCGCGAGTCGAGCTTGTCCACCGGCAGTTCGCCGTAGAGCGCGACCAGCGCTTCGTCCCAGTGGCTGTCCAGTGCCTGCTCGATGCTGCGCAGGGCGACGTCGTTCCAGTTCAGCGCCACCGCCCGGCAGGCATAGCGCCTCACCGCCTCGGCGCTGCCGCGCAGCGCCTTGGGCAGCACTTCCCAGCGCGCGGCCAGGGCGTTCACGTCGCCGGCCTCGTCGAGCATCTGCAGGGCGAGCCGGGTTTCCAGCGCGGCCAGGGCATCGACCGGCACCGCCTGCTGCTGACGCAGCGCGCCGAGCTGGCCATAGGCTTCCTCGGCACGGCCGGCGCGGGCCAGCGCATCGGTACGCAGCCACAGTCCACGCGGGGGCAGGGGCTGGATGGCGGGGATGTCCAGCGCGTCGATGGCCTGCTGCGGCTTGTCCTGCTGCAGCCAGCGTTCGGCGCTGTGCAGCGCGTGCAGGGTGGCGTCCAGCGCGCCCAGCTGCTGCAGGTGCTGGCCGGCGCTGGCGGTGTCGCCGCGCGCCTCGGCCGCGCGCATCGCCGCGACCAGCGCGATCGGGCGCACTTCCTTTTCGCTGGCGGCGCTGAGCAGCAGCTTTTCCGCGCGCTGCCACTGGCCGCCATCCAGGGCCTGCAGGCCGTCGATCAGGCGCGCGCGGCCCTGCCGGCGCCGGTAGCGCGCCCAGCTGCGGAACGGCGCGCTGAGCAGCGTCCACAGCAGCCACAGCAGCAAGCCGGCGATCAGCAGGGCCAGCAGCGCCTGCGGCAGGGTGGCGATGTAGTCGTTGCCGCCGGCGCGCACGATCACCTCGCCGATGCCGCGCACCGATTCCTGGCCCAGCCACTGCGCGCCGAGGATGCCGATGGCGGCCACCAGCAGGACGACCAACAGCGAACGGAATGCCTTCATCGCGCCTCCTTCCCGTCGCGCATGGTGCGCAGTTGTTGCAGGGTGCTGCCCAGTTCCGGCAGGGCGACATGCAGGTCGATCCTACGCAGTTCCGCCAGCGCCTGGCGCTGGCTGCGCCGCTGCGGCGAATCCGGCCACAGCCGCAGCAGCCAGCCGTCCATGCGCTGCAGCGCCTGCTGCCAGGTCTCGGTGTCGCCCCGTTCCAGCGCGGCGCGGGCCAGGCTCAGTTCGATCTGCAGCGCGTCGCCGGCGGCGATGCGCTCGGAACGGGCCAACAGCACCTGCGGATCGGCTGGGCGGATCTGCACCAGCGGCGAGAGCATCTGCTGCCACCACGGCTGCCGCGCGTCGCCCGCCTGTCCGGTCTGTTCGGGCAGCGCATCCAGCGCACTGGTCCACTGCGCGAGCTGCGCGCTGGCCCGGGCGCGGACGCCGGGGCCGAGCGCGTCGACCGCGGTGCGTTCCTGCAGCAGCGCCTGGCGCAGGTTCAGGTAGGCGGGGCTGTCGATCTCCTCGAGCACGCCAGCGGCCAATGCATACAGGTGCCGCGCGCCGTCCAGGTCGCCGGCATAGGCCAGGCGCTGCTGGGCCTGGCTGAGCAGCAGTTCGGCTTCCTCGCGGCGCACCGCCTGCGCGCCCTGGCGCGAGTGGTCGGCCAGGCGCGCGACGTTCTCTTCCAGCAGCGCGTTGCGCTGACCCAGGCCGAGCACCTCGTCGCGCAGGATGCGGTTGGTGGCGGCGACGTCCTGCAGGCCGCGCGCGTTGGCGCGCTGGTCGCGGCGCAGCGCTTCCACCATCTGCTGCAGCGCCGCCAGCTGCTGGCTGGCCGCGCTGCGGTCGCGCTCGGCCTGGTGCTGGCGCGCCTGCCAGGCGTGCCAGGCGAACCCGCCGGCCACGGCCAGCGCGACGAGCAGCAGGCCGGCGCCGATCCAGCGTGCCGTGCGTCGCCGCGGAGAAGGGGAGGAAACGTCATTCATGGGGGTACGACATCCTTGGCAGGCATGCCGCCCAGCGGACGGCGGCAGTGCGCTTCAAGCATCGCCCGCGATGCGGCGCCGCTGCAAGCCGCATCCATGCCGTTCATGCAGCCGTCGGAAACAGCGCGCCATGGGCGGCGGCGGCAAGCTGGCCGGGCAGGGGGCCGGCGGCCACGTGCGCGTGGGCGAACCCCAGCGCCGTGGCCAGTTCCGCCAGCCGCGCGCTGGCGGCGACCAGCGGCTGCCGCTGCCAGCGTTCGCGCAACGCCGGCGGCATCTGCGGCAGCACGCGTTCGAGCGCTTCGCCGCTGCTCACCGCCAGCACGGTGGGCGTCGCCAATGCCTGCAGGCGCGACCACAGGGCGGCCGGTATCTGCAGCGGCACGCGTTCGTACACGTCCACACGCAGCAGCCGGGCGCCACGCGCCTGCACCTGGGCGGCGATCATGCCGCGGCCACCGGGCGCGGTGATCAGCGCCACCCGCTTCCCATGCAGGTCGGCCATCGCCGGCAGCGCCAGCAGGCCTTCGCTGTCCATCCGTGCCGGGGCCTGCACGGCACTCGCGCCATGCCGCAGCAGGACGCGGGCCGTGCCCTGGCCGACGGCGACGAGGCTGTCCGCCTTCATGCGTTCCGGCGGCACCAGCCGGGCGGCGGCGATGGCAGCCGCGGGGCTGGTGAAGACCAGCCGGTCGCAGGCCAGCGCCTGCGCCAGCCGGTCGCGGGTCGCGTCGTCGTCGCGGGCCTGCAGGCGCCAGGGCGAAACCGCCACCGTGCGCGCGCCGAAACGGGCGGCGGCGCGGCGCAGGCCGTCGTGCTGGCCGGAAGGGCGCAGGGAGATCAGATGCCAGGCCGGGGCGGCCGGCACATAGGCGCGGCTGTTCATTCCATGCATTATGCGGGCGCTTTCCGCTTCCTGTTCCCGCACGCATGCCCGATACACCCGACCGCGACGCCCTGCTGCACCGGTTGCAGGCCACCCTCGATGCGATGCCGCCGGTCGCGGCGATGGGCATCCGCATCGCCGGCTATGCCGACGGCGCGTTGCGCCTGCAGGCGCCGCTGGCCCGCAACGTCAACGACAAGGGCAACGCCTTCGGCGGCAGCCTGGCCTCAGTGATGACCCTGGCCGGCTGGGCGCTGGTGAGCCTGCGCCTGTCGCTGGCCGGGCACGAGGCCGAGGTGTACGTCGCCGACAGCAGCATCCGCTACCGGGCGCCGGTCTATGGCGACCTGGACGCCACCGCGCGCGCGGACCCGGACGAGGACTGGGACGCCTTCCTCGCCCTGTTCGACAAGCGCGGCCGGGCGCGCATCGTCGTGCGCGCGCAGGTCGCGGGCGGCGCGGCGGAACTGGAGGGGCGCTTCGTCGCCCTGGCCAAAGGGTAGGATGGGCGCCTTGGGAGGAACCATGCACCGACGCCTTTTCCAGTCCGCCGTCGTCCTGTTGCTGGGGATGGCCGTGGCCGCGCAGGCGGCCGGCCCCAGCCGCAGCCTGCGCAACAAGCTCACCCAGACCCAGGACGCCTACGTGGCGGCGGTACGCTGGAGCGATTTCGAGGCCGCCGAAGGGTTCGTCGACCCCGAGTACCGGCAGGCGCATCCGTTGAGCGAACTGCAGCGCGAGCGCTACAGGCAGATACAGGTGTCCAACTACCGCGAGCGCTCCAACGGCATCGCCCCTGATGGCGCGATCGAGCGCCGGGTCGAGATGGGCGTGATCAACCGCAACACCCTGGCCGAGCGCACCGTGATGGTGACCGAGCGCTGGCGCTGGGACCCCGAGGCCAAGCGCTGGTGGCAGGCGCAGGGGTTGCCGGACCTGTGGCAGGGCCAGTAGCCGGCGCTGGCCGTCCCGCAGCCGGCTTGTGCGACAATCGCCGCCCGCTTGCCTACCCGTGACCCGAGTGAATTACGAAGAGCTGCTGGCCTTCGCTGGCCGAAACCCGATGCTGTCGCTGGCCTTCGCCGGCCTGACCATCGCCATCATCGTCACCGAGATCGCGCGGCTGTTCCGTGGCTACAAGTCGCTCAAGCCGGCCGAACTGACCCGCCTGATCAACACCGGCGACGCGCTGGTGATCGACCTGTCGGCGGGCGGCGACTTCGAGAAGGGCCACATCACCGGCAGCCGCAACGTGCAGCCGGCCCAGCTGACCCCCGCGCACAAGCTGCTGGCCTCGGCCAAGCAGACCCCGGTGGTGCTGGTGTGCCGCACCGGCAACGCTTCGGCCGCTGCCGCCAAGGCGCTGAAGAAGGCCGGTTTCGAGCAGGTGTTCGTGCTCGACGGCGGCCTGCCGGCCTGGCAGGCCGCGGACCTGCCGCTGGTCAAGGGCCGCGGCTGAATCTTCATTTGAGGTTAAGCCCTTGTGTGGGGCCGATGCCGCCCCCATCGCAGGTGGGGTAACAATCCCATTCAACGAACAAACCGTTCTGGAGTCCTAGAGAAATGTCCGAAGAGAACAACAACGCCGCCGTCCCGGCCGAAGCCGCCAACGGCCCGGCGTTCACCGTCGAGAAGATCTACGTCAAGGACGTTTCCTTCGAATCCCCGAACTCGCCGACCATCTTCAACGAGAACGTGCAGCCGGAGCTGCAGCTGAACCTGAACCAGAAGGTGCAGCGCCTGTCCGACAACGCCTTCGAAGTGGTGCTGGGCGTGACCCTGACCTGCAAGGCCGGCGACAAGACCGCCTACGTGGCCGAAGTCGAGCAGGCCGGCGTGTTCGGCCTGATCGGACTGGAGCCGCAGGCGATCGACGTGCTGCTCGGCACCCAGTGCCCGAACATCCTGTTCCCGTACGTGCGTTCGATGGTCAGCGAGCTGATCCAGGCCGGCGGCTTCCCGCCGTTCTACCTGCAGCCGATCAACTTCGAAGGCCTGTACGCCGAAACCCTGCGCCAGCGCCAGCAGCAGGCCGACGGCACCTCGCTGGCCGACTCCGAGCCGGCCGGCAACGCCTGATCGGCGTCCGTTCGAGCGGATGAGTACCAACGACGCGGAAAAGATCGCCGTTCTCGGCGCGGGCTCCTGGGGCACCGCGCTGGCCAGCCTGCTGGCCCGGCACGGTCAGCCGACCGTGCTGTGGGGGCGCGACGCGAACGTGGTCGAGGCGATCGACCGCCGTCACGAGAATCCCCGGTACCTGCCGGGGATTCCGCTGCCCGAATCGCTGCGAGCCAGCACCGACCTGGCCGGCACCGTCGCCGGTGCCCGCTGGATCCTGGTGGTGGTGCCCTCGCACGCCTTCACCGAGACTGTGCGCACCCTGGCGCCGCTGCTGCCGGCCGGTGCCGGCGTGGCCTGGGCGACCAAGGGCTTCGAGCCCGGTTCCGGCCGCTTCCTGCATGAGGTCGCGCGCGAAGTGCTGGGTCCAGCCGTGCCGCTGGCGGTGGTCACCGGCCCGTCCTTCGCCAAGGAAGTGACCCTGGGCCTGCCCACGGCGATCACCGTCCATGGCGACGATGCCGCCTTCACCCAGCAGGTCGCCGATGCCATGCACGGCCCGGCGTTCCGCGCCTACACCGGCGACGACATGGTCGGTGCCGAGCTGGGCGGGGCGATGAAGAACGTGCTGGCGGTGGCCACCGGCGTGGCCGACGGCATGCAGCTGGGCCTGAACGCCCGCGCCGGCCTGATCACCCGCGGCCTGAACGAGATGCTGCGGCTGGCCGCGGCCATCGGCGGCAAGCCCGAGACCCTGATGGGCCTGGCCGGGCTGGGCGACCTGGTGCTGACCAGCACCGGCGACCTGTCGCGCAACCGCCGGCTGGGCCTGGCGCTGGGACGCGGGCAGAGCCTGCCGGAAGCGGTGAAGGAGATCGGCCAGGTGGTCGAATCGGTGCAGACCGCCGACGAGGTCATGCGCCAGGCCAGCCGCCACGGCATCGACCTGCCGATTTCCAAGGCGGTGCAGTCGGTGCTCCATGGCGAGCTGAGTCCATCCGACGGCCTGAAGCAGTTGCTGGCCCGCGAACAGAAACCGGAATACCCGGAAACGCTGTTCAAGTAGAACCCGGCGACGGCCGAGGCACCGCCCGGCGGCGCCTCGGCCGTCCACCGATGCGGACAGGGCGCCGCCGTCGCCCTGCCATGCCCGATCCGCCGCAGTGGCCTTGGCCCGCCTGCTACGGCGCCCCGGCCGCTTCGCTTTTCGCCCGTGCGTATCGACCGGGCGACTGCCCGACGGCTCGCTGGAACGCCACGCCGAAGGCGCTGGCCGAGCCATATCCGACCCGTTCGGCGATCTCGGCCACCCGCAGCTCCCCCTTGCGCAGCAGGTCCTTGGCGATCTCCATCCGCCATGCCAGCAGGTATTCCATCGGCGCGACGCCGACCGCGCGGGTGAAACGTTCGAAGAAACTCGACCTCGACAGCGCGGCGGCCTTCGCCAGCCGCGCGATCGTCCATGGCTGCTCCACGTGCGCGTGCATCTGCTTCAAGGCCATGGCGAGCCGCTCGTCCCCCAGCCCGCGCAGCAGCCCCGGTGGCGCGTTTCCCGTCGCCGTCGAACGCATCGCCTCGACCAGCAGCAGCTCGATCAGCCGCGACAGCGCGAAGCTGCTTCCTGGCCGGGGCTGCGTGGTCTCCTCGGCGACCATCGAAACCAGCTGCAGCAGGCGCGATGAGCCACGCACGTGCACGATGGGGGGCAGCAGGGAGACCAGCAGGGTCGGGTCGGCGCTGTCGAAGAGGAACGAACCGCCGAGGGAGCGCATGTCCGGCTGCCCGCCGCATTCGCCGTAGCGCACCTCGCTGCCGTCGCTGGGCAAGGCCTCGGGGTCGAGCACCGCCGGCACTGCCGGGGCGAAGCTGGAGAGAGTGAAGGCCGGGGTCGCGGGCAGCAGGATGAAATCGCCGGCGGCGATCTCGAACGGCGCATGGCCATCGACCGCCAATTGGCAGCGGCCCTCCAGGACCACGCTGAAGCCGGGTTTCCCGAATGCGGGAAAGCGCACCGCCCAGTCGCCCTTGCCGCTGATGACGTTGGCGAACGCGGCGCGCGGGCGCAGGAGGTAGACGATTTCCGACAGCGGATCGCTCATTTCCGGACTATTGCTGAATAAAATTGGATCATTGATTGTCGTTCGTCCGTAAATCCTCGCCTACGCTGGCTCCCCCGTCAAACACCACCAGGGAGCCACCATGAAGACCGCACTGATCACCGGCTGCTCGTCCGGCTACGGCCTTGCGACCGCCAGCCACCTCAATGCCCAGGGCTGGCGGGTCATCGCCACCATGCGCCGGCCGCAGCACGGCCTGTTCCCGGCCGGGACCGGCATCCGGGTGCTGCCGCTGGACGTGACCGACCCCGACAGCATCGCCCGCGCCGTGGAGGCCGCCGGCCCGATCGACGTGCTGGTCAACAACGCCGGCCTTGGCCTGTTCGGCGCGTTCGAGGCCACGCCGATGCGGACCGTGCGCGAGATCTTCGAGACCAACACGTTCGGCACGATGGCGATGTGCCAGGCCTTCATTCCCGGCTTCCGCGAACGCGGGGGCGGCACCATCGTCAATGTCACCTCCAACGCGGCGCTGGCGCCGTTTCCGCTGGTCGCGCCGTACACGGCGAGCAAGGCGGCGATCGAGGGGTTCACCGGCTCGCTGGCGCTGGAACTGGCGCAATTCGGCGTGCGGGTGAAGTTGGTCGAGCCCGGCTACGGCCCCACGACCCGCTTCACCGCCAATGGTGCCGAACGCATGCAGGGGCTGGTCACCGCACCCTATGCCGGGTATGCCGACAGCCTGCTTGCCGGCCTTGCGCACATCACCGAATTCACCCGGCCCAGCGACGTGGCGGAAACGGTATGGCGCGCCGCGAACGATGCCTCGGGGCGGCTGCGCTTCCCGGCGGGCGCCGATGCGGTCGCGATGTCGGCCGAGGCCTGATCGGCCTGCATCGGGGTGCGGCCGCCGGCCTGGCGCTGGGGAGCGATGGCCACGGACAGGTACCGTGGTCCCGGGCGATGCGCGCGGTTCGCATCCGGCGCCGTCGCAGGCACACTCCCGCACTCGGACGAAAAGGACTACCGGCAGGCATGAACACAACCGCCACCCCCGTTCGCGTCGGGCTCGTCGGCTACGGGTTTGCGGGCAGGACCTTCCATGCCCCGCTGATCGGCGCGGTCCCGGGCTTGCGCCTTTGCGCCGTTGCTTCCCGTCATCCGGAAAAAGTCGCCGCCGATGTCCCCGGGGCATGGGTCAGCGCCGACCCGCTGGCGGTGGCAACGTCCGGTGCGGTCGACCTGGTCGTCGTGGCCACGCCGAACGACACCCATGCGCCGCTTGCCCGCGCCGCCATCGAGGCGGGCAAGCACGTGGTGGTGGACAAGCCCTTCGCGCTGGACCTGGCCGAGGCCCGCGGGTTGATCGCACTCGCGCAGCGCCGCAAGGTGCTGCTCTCGGTCTTCCACAACCGCCGCTGGGACAGCGACTTCCTGACCCTGCGCAACGCCATCGCGCAGCAGTGGGTCGGGGAGGTGGTCCACTTCGAGTCGCACATCGACCGCTTCAGGCCGCAGGTCCGGGACCGGTGGCGCGAAGCGGGCGGTCCCGGAAGCGGACTCTGGTTCGACATCGGCCCGCACCTGGTCGACCAGGCACTGCAATTGTTCGGTTTGCCCGAACGCGTCCACGGCAACCTGGCGCGCCTGCGCACCGGTGCGCTGGCCGATGACTGGGCGCATGTGGTGCTGGACTACCCGGAAAGGCGCGTCGTCCTCCATGCCGGCATGCTGGCCGCCGGCGGAACCCACCGCTTCACGGTGCATGGCCGTGAGGGCACGCTGGTCAAGCCGGGGGCCGACCGCCAGGAGGCGCAACTGCTGGCAGGCATGCGGCCGGGGCAGCCGGGGTGGGGCGCCGACCCGGACGAGCTGCTTGTCTACCGTGGGCAGGAGCCGGTGCGCGCGGTGGCGGCAACCGCCGGCGACCAGGCCGCCTACTACCGCGGCGTACTCGATGCACTGAACGGGAACGCCGCACAGCTGGTGACGGCGCAGCAGGCGCTCGGGGTGATGGCGGTATTGCAGGCCGCGGCAGACTCGGCCGATGCGCATGCCGCCGTCGGGATCGCGTTGACTCCCGCAGAGCGGGCATCGTGGGCGCGTACACCCTGACCGGCATGGCGCGCGGCAGGTACGCACTTGCTGCGTGCCGGGACGATGAGGCGGCCGCGCATTCCCTGCGCCGTGGGCCGGCATCGCCTCGGGCGCCGGGCCGCGGTGCGGCGCGCTGCGGCGGTGGCACAAAAGAAAGAAGCCCGGTCGGGGAGGACCGGGCTTCCGTGGCGCGGGGGAGAGAGAACGCGCGCCGTGAAACGTGTGTCGCTTACCAGCTGAAGCGCGGGCCGACGAACCACTCGCGGTCGCCACCCTTGCCCAGCTTCACCTCGCCGCTCACGCCCCAGTTGGCGTTGAACCTGGCGGCGGCGCCGACGCGGCCGTAGAACTCGCCGTCCGGGTTGTAGCCGGCCTTCTTGCTGTAGTCCTCGTAACCGGCCAGCGCGTAGCCTTCGATCATCGGGGTGAAGGCGGTACGCACGCCGACTTCGGTGCTGTAGCCGTTGAAGCTGGTGCCGTACTGCGGATCGAACTTCTGGTAGGCCACGCGGGCCAGCAGGTCGGTGTTCGGGGCGATGCCGTAGTTGTAGCCCACGCCCAGGCGCCACTGGTCGACGTCGATCTTGTTCTTGTCGGTTTCCTGGGCGCTGTAATCGCCGAAGACATGGAAGTTCGGGTGCACCGCCACCGAACCCTTCACCGCCCAGCCATCGGCGTCGCCGCCCTTGGCGTCGGTGTTCACGTAACCACCTTCCACGTAGTTGTAGGACAGGCCGTCGGTCGCCGAAGCAGCGAACGGCAGGGCGGCCAGCAGGCCCAGAGCGATCAGGGAAGTCTTCATTACGGATTACCTTTTTTATTGGTTTGATCGACCCGGCGGGGATCACGCTTGCCGGTCGACAGGTGTGAATTATCCGTTAGCCATCGGAATCGACCCTGAATATCAAACTTACCAGTACATAAATTAGAAGGTGCTGCCGGGAACTTGTGCGGAAGCAGCAAAACACCACTATTCCTTGACACCCGAGCAGCCCGGAAACGACGCTAGCGTCATGAGCATCGACCTGACCTTCTTGAACCTGCGCGAGTTGAACACCCTGATCCGGACCGCACAGGACCGGCACAGGGCGCTCACCGAACGCGAGCCCGCCACGAAGGTCAGGCGCATGCTGATCGCCGAAGCGCAGCGCGCCGGCTATACGATCGACGAACTCTTCGGGATGGATGCTGCGGATCAGGCCTCACCGGAACCGAAAGGCCGCCGCAGGCGCAAGCGGGCCAAGGTCGAGCCGAAGTACCGCGATCCCGAGAACCGCCGCAACACCTGGACGGGCCGGGGCCGGATGCCGCGCTGGCTCGCCGCGAAGACGAAGCATGGCCGCAGCGTTGCCGACTTCCTGATTCCCGGCGTGGCCAGGCTCACTCCCAAGGCGCAGGTGCCCACCGGCCGGCGGAGGCTGGTCAAGCAGGATTGATCCACTACCCGGGAATCCACCGTTCACGCATGCGTCCGTATCGATTATTTTCGGGCGTAGGCAACAGCATCAGGAACGAAGTGCTGTTCCGCATCCACGTGCATCCGGCCACGCACGTGGGCGACCTGCCGCCACGGAAACTGGACCAGCCGATCGCGCAGGCCTGCGAGTACAGCTTCGACTTCCTCGCCTGGAAGCGGCTCTACGCGCTGAGGAAGCACTGGCCGGTGCATACCCGGCAGGCCTTTCCCGTCTGCGGCAGGCCGATCGGCAAAGCCTACCTGGGTACCACGCAGCGCCACACGTCCTTCTGCACCCACTGCCAGATGGACTACAGCGCAGGGCAGGCACCGGCACCCTGAAACCGGATCGTCCGAAAGGGCGCCAGCTCTCTTCCGGAGAGCGGACGGATACCCTACGCTGCCACTTCCACTTGGCTTCTGGGGAGTTGTCATGGGAAGGGAATTGCGTGGGTTGTTGTTGCTGCTGACAGGGATGTTCGGGGGGATGGCATCGGTGCCGGCGGCGATGGCCCAGGCACTGCCGGTGGAAGCGTTCGCCAAGGCCAGCCCGTTTTCGATGCCGCGTCTGTCGCCGACGGGCGACTACCTCGCGTTGTCCACCGATTTCGGGGGAGGCAACAATGCCGTACAGGTTCTGCGCCTGTCCGACATGAAGCGGATGGCCGTACTGCGCCTCCCGCGTTACGAAAGCCCGTTCCAGATCGCGTGGGTGGGCGACAGGCGTCTGGTCGTCGCCAAGGGGCGCAAATACGGATCGCTGGAGAAGCCGCAGCCCACGGGCGAGATCATCGCCAGCGATTTCGATGGCCAGAACCAGCGCTACATCTACGGTTACGAGCAGCAGAACGCCGCTGCCGGCCTGGATCGGGGCTTCGGCTATATCGAAAGCGTGGCCGAGAGCAATGATGGCCGTTTCTACATGCGCCAGCTCCAGCGCAATCCCACTTCGTCGATGCTCTACGTGGTCGATACGCAACGGCCGACGTTCAAGCTCATCGCCGACATCAACGTACCGCAGCTGGAGTTCCTGATCGATCACAACGGCATTGCGCGTTATGCGTGGGGTCGGGACGATGCCGACAACTATCGCCTGTACCGGTCGGATGACGGCAGGCGCTGGCAGCCCATGGCGGCGTCGCAGGCCGGCAGCATCTGGACGCCTCTGGCATTTTCGGCGGACAACACCAGGGTGTACGCCGGGCTCAGTCGCGACGAAGGGCCATCGCAGCTGGTAATGAGCGATCTGGATGGCAGCAATTCCGAAGTGCTTGCCGGCGATGGCTTCGCGAGCGTCGGCCTGATGCAGTGGACAGGCTATCCATCGGTTCCGTTCGCGGCTTCGCCGCAGGGCGGCCGTCCCCGCCTGGAATACTTCGATCCAGGCCGCCCCGAGGCCGAACTGCACAAGGCGCTGGCTGGACTGTTGCCGCAGCAGCATGTGACGTTCGGTGATGTGAGCCGGAACGGGCAGGTGGTATTGGTCCACGTGGCGGGCGATCGCGACCCCGGCAGCTGGTATGTGCTGAGGCGTTCCACCAACAAGCTGGAGAAGGTGCTGTCGCCGCATGACGCCATCGATCCCGCCTTGATGGCTGAGCGGCGCCCGGTACGCTTCAAGGCCAGCGACGGGGTCGAACTGGAGGCCATGCTCACGATCCCCCGCAACAGCGAGGGCCGCCGCCTTCCCACGGTGGTGCTGCCGCACGGTGGGCCGCATGGAGTCAGCGATGACTGGTTCTACGACACCGATGCGCAGTTCCTGGCCAACCGGGGATATCTGGTGGTGCAGGTCAACTATCGCGGTAGCGGGGGGCGTGGACGCGCGTTCGAGCGCCTGGGCTACCTGCAATGGGGTACCCGCATCCAGCAGGACCTGCTGGATGGACTGGACCATGCCGTCGCGTCCGGGCTGGCCGATCCCGACCGGGTCTGCGCGTATGGCGCCAGCTTCGGTGCCTACTCGGCGATGATGCTGGCCGCGCGCGCGCCGGAACGGATCCGTTGCGCGGTAGGCCTGGCCGGCGTCTACGACCTGAAGATGATGTACAAGAAGGGCGACATCAAGGATGACGCCTATGGGCGCAACTACCTGGAGCGCGTGATCGGCCGCAGCGACGAGGAACTCGCGGCCAATTCGCCGGTAAGTCTTGCGGCGCGCATCAAGGCGCCGGTGCTGCTGGTGCATGGCGACCGGGATGAAAGGGCGCCGATCGCGCAGGCGAACGCCATGCGCAACGCATTGACCGCGGCGGGCAGGGCCCCGGGCTGGATGGCGGTTCCGGGCGAGGGCCATGGCTTCTACAACGACGACAACAGCATCGCGTTCTACCGCGCGCTGGAGAAATTCCTGCAGGAGCACATCGGCGGCTGAACGCCATTCCGACCCATGCGATGAGCGCGCGCCTGATGGATTCCATCAGGCGCGCCAAGCCGGCTACCTGGGCTGCCCGGACAGGTACTCGATCACCGCCTTGCGCCGCTCCGGGTCGGATGTCGCGTTGAGCATGCGGGTGCCGGGCACCTGCTTCTGCGGCGAGGCGAGGAACGCATCCAGCGTCTGCGCATCCCAGACGATGCCGCTGCCGCGCAGCGCATCGGAATAGTGGTAGCCGGGCGCGCTGCCGGCCCGGCGCCCGATCACGCCATGCAGGTTGGGGCCGAAGCGATGGCCGAGATCGGCGCGGGTATCGTGGCAGCCCGCGCAGATGGCGAAGGCGCGTTCCAGTTCGCGCTGGCGCGGCGTGGCGTCGGCAGCATGGTTGAACGCATCGCGCTGGCCGCAGGCACCGAGCACCAGGCAGGCGGCCAGGAGGATCAGGCAACGAAGCGACCCCATGTCGCGCGACCTGCCGGCGCGGAGGTGCTCAAGCGTCCGCGCCCCCGTGTCGGCTTGCACCAGGATCGATGCCGCCATGGCGGATCACATCGCCGGGTAGTTGGGCCCGCCGCCGCCCTGCGGGGTGACCCACACGATGTTCTGGGTCGGGTCCTTGATGTCGCAGGTCTTGCAGTGCACGCAGTTCTGCGCGTTGATCTGCAGCCGGGTGTCGTCGCCCTCGCCGACGAATTCGTACACCCCTGCCGGGCAGTAGCGCGCCTCCGGCCCGGCGTACTCGGGCAGGTTGATCCGCACCGGCACGGTCGGGTCCTTCAGCGTCAGGTGGCAGGGCTGGTCTTCCTCGTGGTTGGTCGAGGACAGGAACACCGAGCTGAGGCGGTCGAAGGTCAGCACGTTGTCCGGCTTCGGGTAGTCGATCCTCGTGTGCCGGGCCGCCGGCTCCAGGCACTGGTGGTCGGCCTTGTCGCGGTGGATCGTCCACGGCGGGTTGCGGATGCCCAGCTTCGGCAGCAGCCACTCCTCGATGCCGGTCATCAGCGTGGCCAGGGTGCGGCCCTTCTTGAACCACTGCTTGAAGTTCTTGGACTGCAGCAACTCGGCCTTCAGCCAGCTGGCCTCGAACGCCTCCGGATAGGCGGCCAGTTCATCGCGCGAGCGCCCGGCCGCCAGCGCGTCGAACGCGGCTTCGGCGGCCAGCATGCCGGTCTTGATCGCCGCGTGGCTGCCCTTGATGCGGCTGACGTTGAGGTAGCCGGCCTCGCAACCGACCAGCGCGCCGCCCGGGAACACCGTCTTCGGCAGCGACAGGATGCCGCCGGCGGTGATCGCGCGCGCGCCATAGGCGATGCGCTTGCCGCCTTCCAGGTGCCTGCGGATCGCCGGGTGGGTCTTGAAGCGCTGGAACTCCTCGAATGGGCTCAGCCACGGGTTCCTGTAGTCCAGCCCGACCACGTAGCCGATGGAGACCTTGCCGCCCTCGGCGTGGTACAGGAACGCGCCGCCGTAGGTGTCGTCGTCCAGCGGCCAGCCGGCGGCATGCACCACCAGGCCCGGCTCGTGCCTGGCCGGGTCGATCTGCCACAGCTCCTTGATGCCGATGCCGTAGGTCTGCGGGTCCTTGCCCTCGTCGAGCCTGAAGCGGTCGATCAGCTGCCGGCCCAGGTGCCCGCGCGCGCCTTCGGCGAAGATCGTGTACCTGGCGTGCAGCTCCATGCCGCGCTCGAAGTTCGGCCCCGGCGTGCCGTCCTTGTGGATGCCCATGTCGCCGGTGGCCACGCCCATCACCGCGCCGGTCTCGTCGTACAGCACCTCGGCGGCGGCGAAGCCCGGGAAGATGGCCACTTCCAGCGCCTCGGCCTGCTGCGCCAGCCAGCGGGTGACCTCGCCCAGGCTGACGATGTAGTTGCCGTGGTTCTGGAAGCACTCGGGCAACAGCCAGTTCGGGGTGGCCTTGGCGCTGGTCTCATCGAGGAACAGGAACTCGTCGCGGGTGACGGCCTGCTTCAGCGGCGCGCCCTTCTCCTGCCAGTCGGGGAACAGCTCGCTCAACGCACGCGGGTCCATCACCGCGCCGGAGAGGATGTGCGCGCCCGGCTCGGAGCCCTTTTCCAGCACGCACACCGACAGCTCCTGCCCCTTCCCGATCGCCAGCTGGCGCAGGCGGATGGCCGTCGCCAGTCCCGCCGGGCCGGCGCCCACGATCACCACGTCGAACTCCATCGCTTCGCGCGGGGGAAGGGCGGAGGAGGCTTCAATATTCATGCAGGGACTCTTGGCTGGGGCCGACGATGGCGTGGCGACGGGCTGAGGCCCCATTTTCGCCGACCCGGCGGCGATCTTCCAATTTGCGGACCGGCGGCCGCGAAAGGATGGCCGCAACGCCGCCGTGCCGGTGGTTTGCCCGCGGCAGTCTGGCCTGGCCTCCATGAGTGGGCCAGAGGCCCAAACCCCCTGCGGTTCATGCTTCGAGGACGATCACCTGCTTGCCGGCGGACACCGCTGGCGAAACGCCGACCGATCGGTCCGGTGGTTGCGGCATGGTCGTCGGGAATGGGCGACGATACCTGCAGGTGAACGGCGTCGATCCGCCTGCCCCACGGGGATTGCCCATGGGCGGTGGCGCCGCCATCTATGGGCAATGGCGCTATCCTCCACCTCCCGCACGCCATCGCCGCCGCCGATGTCCGTCGCCGACCCGCTGGACCGCTTCCATCCGGCCGTTGCAGGCTGGTTCGCGCGCGCGTTCGCCGCACCGACCCCGGCGCAGGCGGCGGCGTGGCCGGCGATTGCCGGCGGGCGCAATACGCTGGTCGCGGCGCCGACCGGTTCGGGCAAGACCCTGACCGCCTTCCTCACTGCCATCGACCAGTTGCTGCGGCAGGGGCTGGACGGCACGCTCGAAGACCGCACCGAGGTGGTCTACGTTTCGCCGCTGAAGGCCTTGTCCAACGACGTGCGGTTGAACCTGGAAACGCCGTTGGAAGGCATCCGCGCCGAACTGGCGACGCTGGGCCTGCGCGACGTCGAGATCCGCGCCGCAGTGCGCACCGGCGACACCCCGCAGCGCGAGCGCGCGCAGGCACGCAGGCGCGCGCCGCACATCCTGGTCACCACGCCGGAATCGCTGTACGTGCTGCTGGGTTCCGAATCCGGGCGCGAGTCGCTGCGCCATGTGCGCACGGTGATCGTCGATGAGATCCATGCCGTGGTCGGCAACAAGCGCGGCAGCCACCTGTCGCTGTCGCTGGAACGGCTGCAGGAACTGGCGTCCGCGCCGCCGGTGCGGATCGGCCTGTCGGCGACGCAGCGGCCGATCGAGGAGGTGGCGCGCTTCCTGGTCGGCGCGGCGGCGGTGGCCGCGGATGGCACGCCCGATTGCCGGATCGTCGATATCCCGCATCGCGGCCGGCGCGACCTGGCGCTGGTGGTGCCACCGACGCCGCTCGGCCCGGTGATGTCCACCGACCAGTGGGGCCAGGTCTACGAACAGGTCGCCGCGCTGGTGCGCGAACACCGCACCACCCTGGTGTTCGTCAACACCCGGCGCATGGCCGAACGCGCCGCGCGCCACCTCGGCGAACTGCTGGGCAAGGAGGCGGTGGCCGCGCACCATGGCAGCCTGGCGCGCGATGCGCGGCTGCTGGCCGAGCGCCGGCTCAAGGCCGGCGAACTGCAGGTGCTGGTGGCGACTGCGTCGCTGGAACTGGGCCTGGACATCGGCGACGTCGACCTGGTCTGCCAGCTCGGTTCGCCGCGCTCGATCTCGTCGTTCCTGCAGCGCGCCGGGCGCGCCGGCCACCATGTCGGCGGCGTGCCGAAGGCGCGGCTGTTCCCGCAGACCCGCGACGATCTGGTCGAATGCGCGGCGCTGCTGGACAGCGTGCGCCGCGGCGAACTGGATGCGCTGAAGATCCCGCCGGCGCCGCGCGACGTGCTGGCGCAGCAGATCGTCGCCGAGGTCGCCTGCCGCGAATGGAGCGAGGACGCGCTGTACGCGCTGGTGCGCCGCGCCTGGCCGTATGCGCGGCTGACGCGCGGGGAATTCGACGCGCTGGCGAAGATGCTGGCCGAAGGCTTTTCCACACGCCATGGCCAGCGTGCCGCGTGGCTGCACCGCGACGGCGTGCACCACGTCCTGCGCGCGCGCCGTGGCGCGCGGATGACCGCGTTGACGTCCGGCGGCACCATCCCCGAGACCGGCGACTACACCGTGCTGCTGGAACCGCAGGCCGAGGTCATCGGCACGGTCAACGAGGACTTCGCGGTCGAAAGCCTGACCGGCGACGTGTTCCAGCTGGGCAACGCCAGCTACCGCATCCTGCGCGTGGAACCGGGGCGCATGCGCGTGGAGGACGCGCGCGGCGCGCCGCCGAACATCCCGTTCTGGATCGGCGAGGCGCCGGGGCGCACCGACGAGCTTTCCGGGTCCGTATCGCGGCTGCGCGAGGCGGTCGCCGCGCATGCCGCCGAAGGCGGGCGCGACGCCGCGCTGGCCTGGCTGCGCCAGGAAGTGGGGCTGGACGAGGAACCGGCGCGGCAACTGCGCGACTACCTGCTGCGCGGGCTGGCCGAACTGGGCGCGATGCCCAGCCAGCAACGCATCGTGCTGGAACGCTTCTTCGACGCCACCGGCGGCATGCAGCTGGTGATCCACAGCCCCTACGGCAGTCGTCTCAACCGCGCCTGGGGGCTGGCGCTGCGCAAGCGCTTCTGCCGCCAGTTCAATTTCGAACTGCAGGCGGCGGCGACCGAGGATGCGATCGTGCTGTCGCTGTCCACCAGCCACAGCTTCCCGCTGGACGAGGTGGCGCGCTACCTGCGCGCGGCCACGGCGCGCGAGGTGCTGGTACAGGCGCTGCTGGACGCGCCGCTGTTCGGCGCGCGCTGGCGCTGGAACGCGACCAACGCGCTGGCGCTGCCGCGCTTTTCCGGCGGGCGCAAGGTCGCGCCGCAACTGCAGCGGATGAAGTCCGAGGACCTGCTGGCCAGCGTGTTCCCCGACCAGGTGGCATGCCTGGAGAACATCGTCGGCGAGCGCGAGATCCCCGAGCATCCGCTGGTCGCGCAGACGCTGGACGACTGCCTGGACGAGGCGATGGACTGCGCCGGCTGGCTGCGCCTGCTGCGGAAGATCGAATCCGGCGAAATCGAAGTAATCGCGCGCGACCTGGCCGGGCCGTCGGCATTGGCCGCCGAAGGACTGCAGGCGCGGCCCTACTTCTTTCTCGACGACGCGCCGCTGGAGGAACGCCGCACCCAGGCGGTGCAGGGCCGCCGGGGCGACCCGGAGAATCCCGACGACCTGGGTCGGCTCGACCCGCAGGCCATCGCCGACGTGCGCGCGCAGGCATGGCCGGAGGCGCGCGACGCCGACGAGATGCATGAAGCGCTGACCGGGCTGGGACTGATTTCCCTGGACGAGGCGCAGCGCGAACCGGACTGGTCGCGCTGGCTGCAGCGGCTGGTCGCCGACGGCCGCGCGACCTGCATGTGCGAAGCCGGCACCGCATACGGTTGGTGGATCGCTGCCGAGCGTTTTGCCGAGTTCGCGCCACTGTACCCGCAAGCGCAGGCATGCCCGCCGCTGGCGTCGCCGTTGTCGCAGGCGGCGGTGGACTGGCAGCGCGAAACGGCGCTGCGCGAACTGCTGCGCGCGCGGTTGTCGGGACTGGGGCCGGTGAGCGTGGACGAACTGGCCGCATCGCTGCATCTGCCGGCGGCCGACATCGAACTGGCGATGCTGGCACTGCAGCAGGAAGGCCACGCCCTGCAGGGCCACTTCGACCCGGGCGCCGCGCAGGTGCAGTGGTGCGAGCGCCACCTGCTGGCGCGCATCCACCGGCGTACGCTGGACCGGCTGCGCCGCGAGATCGAGCCGGTGTCGACGCGCGATTACGCCCGCTTCCTGTTCGCCTGGCAACGCGTCGACGAGGCCAACCGCACAGCCGGACCGGAAGCGCTGGGCAGCGTGCTGGCGCAGCTGGAAGGCTACGAGGCGCCGGCGGCGTCATGGGAAAGCGAACTGTTGCCGGTGCGGGTGCGCGACTACCTGCCATCGTGGCTGGACGCCGAGTGCACCGCCGGCCGCACGTTGTGGACGCGGTTGCGGCCGGCCGCGGGACAGGGCGCAACCGCGTCGCTGCGTGCCACGCCGCTGTTGTTGCTGCCGCGCCGGCATGCGCCGTTCTGGCAACGGCTGGCACCGATCGCGGACGGCGGCGAGGCACTGGGTTCGCGCGCCACGCGCGTGGCCGGATACCTGGAGCGCCACGGTGCCTCGTTCTTCGACGAGATCGCCGAGGCCACCCATCTGCTCGGCACCGAGCTGGAGGATGCGCTGTCGGAACTGGTGGTGCGCGGCCGCGCCCATTGCGACAGCTATGCCGGCCTGCGCGCGCTGCTGGTGCCGGCGTCGAAGCGGCCGTCGGCGCTGTCGCGCAGGCGCCGACGCGTGCCGCTGTTCGGCCTTCAGGACAGCGGTCGCTGGGCACCGCTGCGTGGCGCATGCGACGACGGCCCCGACGAGGAAGCCGGCGAGCGCCGCCGCGAGGCGGTCGAGCACATCGCCCGCGTGCTGCTGCGCCGCTACGGCGTGGTCTGCTGGCGGCTGCTGGAACGCGAAGCACCGTGGCTGCCGCCATGGCGCGAACTGCTGCGCGTCTACCACCGCCTGGAGGCGCGCGGCGAAATCCGCGGCGGCCGCTTCATCGCCGGGCTGTCAGGCGAGCAGTTCGCCCTGCCGGAAGCCGTCGGCCTGCTGCGCGAAACCCGCCGCCGACCGCATGACGGCCGCCTGCTGTGCGTGGCCGCGACCGACCCGGCCAACCTGCTCGGCAGCCTCCTGCCCGGCGAGCGCGTGCCGAGGGTTCCGGGCAACCGCGTGCTGTACCGCGACGGCGTGCCGCTGGCGGCGTGGGTAGCCGAGCGCTTCGTCGCGCTGGCGGAGATGGACGCGGACGAAACCGGACGGGCGCGGCAGGCGCTGCTGCGGTGGGGAGCATCCCTGTTTGGAGCACCTGCATTGCAGGGAACGGTTTTCCCGGACGGCGTTGAGTGAGGGCTGGATGCTCAAAGATAGGCCGGGTGCGGAACGACCGGCGCCAGGTCGAATGAAGGTGCCTCGGCCAATCGCGCGTCTGTGAAGAGTGAGCGAATCACCGTCAGTGGGCACGAGTCTGGCAGACGTTGGGCCCCGGTTGCTCGGAATGTGCCGGTCCAGCCCGATCGCCCTGCAATGTGTTCAGGCAATCAGGGATGGATAGGGAAGGCGGCGGACGCAGCGCCCGGCTTCAACCGCTATGCCGGATGGCACCATCGTGAGAGGCGTCGGCTTGAATGAATCGCTAGGCACCATCGCCTTTGATGCGATGGGTTTGGTCAAGCAAGGCAGGGGCGCAAGCAAGCTGACTGGAACTGAAGGGGCCACCCCGGACGTTCTGCCACCCGTGAGATCGCATGAGTTCGAGCGTAAGGGCAGTTTCCACTTCGAGAGCCGCTCGCCAGTGTATGAATGCCGTTTCGATCAGGCGAACGACTTCGATTGGCTTGTGCATCCTGGTCCAGGAGGAGCCCTTCCCATCGAAGTGCTCCTTGATTCGCTGCTTCGGATGCCTGGATTGGCCAACGTAGTACTTGTCGCCTTGCAGCCTCAGCACGTAGACGGAGATGGTTCCAGTTTTTGTTGAACCACGAGACGACATGAGGTGATGCCTGACGCTTGGGTTGAGTCGCGCCGCGAAGCGGTGTCGGCCTGAATGAATGGTCAGGGCTTACGCGGCATGGTTCGCGAAGCGCCAGATGAGCCAGGTGAGAAGAACAAGAGCCGCGGGGCACACCCAGCCAAAGCGTACGGCAATTGAACGATTTCTCCGCGATTGATCCTGGGCAGAGTACGCCCATGCAATGTTCAATACCCAGCCAACCGCAATGGCGATTGCCGCTGCAGCGAGTCTTCGCAATTGAAGATGCGACTGGAGCAGCAAGAACAGGGCGATAGGTGCCACCAAGGCCAACAGCAGGAGAGTGACGTTTGCCAGATTTTTCATGAGCCCTGACACCTGGATCAAGCCGCGCCGCATGGCAGTGCCGGCTTGAATGACTTGTTGCGCCAATGGTTATAAAGCCGAGGACAGCTTCAGATAGGTGTCGAGCGTGTACGCGAATGAATGTTCGCGCATCCTGGCAACCTGCTCGTCCTGGTACTTCCGTGGATCAAGGAAGACGCCGGGATCCTTGCTCGCCCAGGCCGAGACGGCGACAGCCTGGGCGAAATCATTGAGTTGACCAATGCAGTGCGCATAGGCCGCCGTGGCGATCTCGGTGGGGGTGGCTCGCGTACTGGTCAATGCGGCGGCGAAGCGATGGGCGTAGCCCGCGTGGCAGTCCAGGACGGCTTTTGCATGGGGGTCATTCCCGAACATGGGATCGGATGCTGGCTCGGCCGCCGTCATCGAGGGAGCCAGAGCAAGGGCCGTGGAAATCACGAATACGTCCAATCGCATGGCCGTCTCCTGGGGTTGCCTGCAGTAGTGCCGGATGGGCCCGCCTCGAAGCGGCGCCAGCCCGTGCGAACAGCTGGAGCGCAAATGGCAGGTGTACGAACTTCGTCCCTGGACGAGTGCCTCTACGGAAGAAGGGAAAACGGACCTGCCGGGATTCCGGAAAACAGGGAGATCGAGCCCGCGCCCACGACGGCCAGCAGGAAGAACCCGCCCGCCATGGAGACATGCGCCAGCAACTGGTTGGTGTCGCTCTTATGGGCGGCGTAACCCGTCACCAGGCACCACAGGCCGAGCAGAACGCCAAAGGTGCGCACGGGATAACCCAGCGCGACTCCCAGGCCGCCGACAAGCTCGCAGAATCCCACGAGGTACGCCAGGAACTTGGCATCCGGCATGCCCATGTTTACAAGCACGGGGACGAGCTTCGCCTCCCCGCCACGCAGTTTCATTGCTCCCCATATGACAAAGGGGATGCCCAGGAATAGCCGGGCAACGAGTAGGGCTATGGCGTTCATCGGAAGTCTCCATGGTTGAACAACAAGGTTCGATGTTTCTGGTCGATGCCTTGTACGCCGCAATGCAGGCCGGGAACCTGCGCGCCTGCGGCGGGATCAAGCCGCATCTCCAACGCAGCCAGCTGTACCGCCAGAGGCATTGCAGAAGAACGAGCCCACCCTTGGGATCTCCCGAGGAACCCAATGAGACCCAGGCGCACAGGCCAGTGATCGCCAGGTACAGAAAGCACAGGATGAGGTCGAGCTTGCTCATGCACCCCAACGCCCTGGTCAAGCCACGCCACGGAGTGACACCGGCTTGGATGAGTTTCAGGCTACCGGCAACGCGCCGGCAACCATGAAGACAAGAACCCAAAGACCCAGCACGGCCAGAAAGTTGACCGTGAATACGATACCTCTGAGTCGGACATTGCAGGTGAGAATCTGGACGGCGCTATGCAACATGCGGCCCGCGACAAAGACCCAGGCCAGCGCAACGGCGGTCGAGCTGGGGTGGGACCACAGGAGAATGAGGCACGCGGCGTAGAAGAACAGCGGCCACTCGAACTGGTTGGAGAGATTGGCGCTGATGCGCGGCTCGATGGACGCCCAGGGATTGCTTCCGTCCGGACGACGGCCGATGCCCCATATCGCGGGAGCGCGCGCGACGGTGAGCAACACATACAGGAATGCCGCGAGCGCGACGTGCGCAACCATGGGAGCAATCAGTGCTTGCGACATGGGTTGCCTCCAATGGCCTGATGCCTGAATTGATAGGCTGCACCGCGAAGCGGCGTCGGCTTGAATGAATCGTTAGCATTCATGCCAGGTACCGCATTGCGATATACACCAAGAACAATATGCAACCGATAATTGACGCATGGCGGGCACTTTGATTGGGCGCACTTTTGTCAAGCCCGTTTTTGTATGTGCCATAAGCCATCAGGGCACAGGCAATGCCAGCAATTACGTTGCGAAAGGCATGTCCGTAAAAAATGAAATCGATGATATGGACTACGCCAAATACAGTGAATAGAACGACGAAAACTTTTGCGGCCGTGCTGATTGGCGCTTGAACGATGGACGTCATGGCGATCCTGTTTGAGTGCTAACGTCTTATGTCTTGAGTTTCTCCTAGCCTAGGAGTCGAGAGCCCGACGTGCGTGCCCGATAACGCCTCGGTGTCAGCACCACCGTAATTCAGCAGGGGCCGCACGTCGGATCTCGCGTCCAGCGCCCGAACAGTTGACCGAGGTTCCCCTCGAACTGATAAGCGTGGGCCTCGGGCGCGATGCTCTCGACCAGCCAACTGTAGCG
>JAEWOJ010000054.1 GCA_023399815.1 Pseudomonadota bacterium
CGACTGCCTGCCGGTGGTGTTCGCCGCCCGCGACGGCCGCGAGGTGGCCGCCGCCCACGCCGGCTGGCGCGGGCTCGCCGACGGCATGCTGGAAGCGACGCTGGCGGCGATGCGCACGCCGGCGGCCGACGTCGTCGCCTGGCTCGGCCCGGCGGCCGGGCCGGCGCACTACGAGATCGGCGCCGACGTGCGCGGTGCCTTCCTCGCCCATTCGGCGCAGGCCGACGCCGCCTTCGCCGCGACCCGGCCCGGGCACTGGCGCGTGGACCTGTACGCGCTGGCGCGGCAGCGGCTGCAGGCCGCCGGCATGCAGCCGGCCGACGTCCATGGCGGCGACCAGTGCACCATCGCCGATCCGTCGCGTTGGTTCTCGCACCGCCGCGACCGCCGCAGCGGGCGCATGGCGACGCTGGCGTGGATGGCGTCATGACCACGCCTTTGTTCGAGCGCGTGCTGGGCCCCGCGTTCGGACGGCTGCCGCCGTTGCTGCGGGCGCTGCACTCGGTGCCGCGGCGGCAGGCGTGGCGCGGGCAGGGCAGCGTGCGCCGCGGCCGCCACTGGCTGGTGGCGCCCTGCGCCTGGCTGGCGCGCCTGCCGCCGAGCGCGGACGCGGTGCCGGTGACGGTCGAGTTCGTGGTCGATGCCGCCGGCGAACGCTGGAACCGCCGCTTCGGCGACGCGCGCATGGACTCGCGCCTGTGGCAGCGCGACGGGCGCCTGCTCGAACGCCTGGGCGCGGTGCGCTTCCGCTTCGCGCTGGACGTGGTGGACGGGGAAATCCACTGGCGGGCCGAGCAGGTGTGGGCATTGGGCATCGTGCCGCTGCCGGCCGCCTGGTTCGCGCGGGTGCGGTGCCGCGAACGCGAGCATGCCGGCCGCTATGAATTCCTGGTGGACGTGGCGCTGCCGCTGGTCGGGCCGCTGATCCGCTACGAAGGCTGGCTGCTGCCCGGCGACCGCCATGGCTGAGGACTCCGCGCCGGTGATCGTGTTCGATGGCGTCTGCACCCTGTGCAGCCGCTGGGTGCGCTTCCTGCTGCGCTTCGACCGCCGCGGCCGCTACCGCTTCGCGGCGATGCAGGGCGCGCACGGGCGGCGCCTGCTGGCCACGCATGGACTCGATCCGGACGATCCGCTGTCGTTCCTGCTGGTCGAGCAGGGCCGCGCCCATACCGACACCGACGCCATCGTGCGCGTGCTCACCGGTCTTGGCGGCGTGTGGCGATTGGCGGCACTGGCGCGTTTGTTGCCGAGGGCGCTGCGCGACCGCGCTTATCGCTGGCTGGCGCGCAATCGCTACCGCTGGTTCGGCCGCCACGACGCCTGTTACCTGCCGACGCCGGCGCAGGCGGCGCGGTTCCTGGATTGAGCCCGGCGGCGGGTCGTCAGCCGCCTTCCAGCGCCCGCAGGTAATCGCGCCGCCAGCGGTTGATGTCGTACCTGCGCAGGTGCTCCATCATCAGCTGCCAGCGTTCGATGCGCTGCCTGAGCGGCATCGTCGCGGCGCGGGCGATGGCGTCGGCCACGCCGTCCAGGTCGTGCGGGTTGACCAGCAGCGCCTGCTTCAGTTCGTCGGCGGCGCCGGCCAGCAGCGACAGCACCAGCACGCCGGGGTTCTCCGGGTCCTGCGAGGCCACGTATTCCTTGGCCACCAGGTTCATGCCGTCGCGCAATGGCGTGACCAGGCCGATGGCGGCGGCGCGGTAGAAGCCGGTCAGGGTGCTGTGCGCGTAGTTCTGGTTGACGTAGCGCAGCGGCGTCCAGTCGGCCTCGGCATGGGCGCCGTTGATGTGCCCGGCGATCTGCTCCAGCTCGGCGCGCAGCTTGCGGTACTCGGCTACGCCGCCGCGCGAGACCGGGGCGATCTGCAGGTAGGTCAGGCTGCCTTTCTGGTCCGGGTGGCGCTTGAGGTAGCGCTCGAAGCCGTGGAAGCGCTCGGGCAGGCCCTTGGAATAGTCCAGCCGATCGACGCCGATGGCCAGTTGCCGCGGTTGCAGGCTCTGCCGCAGCCGGCGCACGGCGTTGTTGTTGACCGCGGCGGCGGCCTGCTGGGCGATGCGTCCGGTATCGATGCCGATGGGGAAGGCCGCGGCACGGAAGCGGTGGCCGCCGGGAGCCTCGACCACGCCGTCGCCGAGCAGCTGGCCGCCGCCGAACAGGCGCACGTAGGACTGGAAGCGGTCGGCGTCGCGCTGGGTCTGGAAGCCGAGCAGATCGTAGGCATAGATGCTGGAGAACAGCCGCTGGTGCTCGGGCATGGCCTGGATCAGGTCGGCCGAGGGCATCGGCACGTGCAGGAAGAAGCCGATGCGGCAACCGACGCCGCGCTCGCGCAGCAGCGCCGCCAGCGGGATCAGGTGGTAGTCGTGGACCCAGACGGTGTCGCTCTCGCGCAGGTAGGGCGCCAGCTTGTCGGCGAACAGCGCGTTGACCCGGCGGTAGCCCTCGCGGGTGGCGCGGTCGTAGTCCACCAGGTCCAGGCGGAAGTGCAGCAGCGGCCACAGCGTGCGGTTGGAGAAGCCGTTGTAGTAGGTGTCCAGGTCCGGCTTGCTCAGGTCCAGGGTGAGGAAGCGGATGTCGCCGTCCACCTGCTCGTGCAGCTCGCCGCTGGCGCCGCGCGCGGTCTTGCCGCTCCAGCCGAACCACAGTCCGCCGCGTTCCTTCAGCGCCGCCAGCAGGCCCACCGCCAGGCCGCCGGCGTGGTTCTCGCCGGGCAGCGCCACCCGGTTGGACACCACCACCAGCCGGCTCACGAGGCTTCCTGCCAGCTGCGCGACAGCCGCATCGCCGCGGTGATCAGGCCCACGTGCGAATAGGTCTGCGGGAAGTTGCCCCATTGCTCGCCGTCGCTGAAGGCCAGGTCCTCGGACAGCAGGCCGAGGTGGTTGCGCCGCGCCAGCACGCTCTCGAACAGCGCGCGCGCCTCGTCGAGGCGGCCGATCGCGGCCAGCGCGTCGATGTACCAGAACGTGCAGATGGTGAAGCTGGTCTCCGGCGCGCCGAAGTCGTCCGGGGCGACGTAGCGGAACAGCGCGTCGCCGCGCCGCAGCCCGCGGCCGATCGCCTCGACCGTGGCGACGTAGCGCGGGTCGGCGGCATCGACGAAGCCGATGTCGGCCAGCAGCAGCAGCGAGGCGTCCAGGTGGCTGCCGTCGAAGGTATCGGTGAAGTGGCCCAGCTGCGCGTTCCAGCTGCGCGCCAGCACCCGCTGGCGGATGCTGTCGGCGCGCTCGCGCCACAGCGCGGTGCGCCCGGCCAGCTGCAGCCGCCCGGCGATCTTGGCCAGGCGGTCGCAGGCGGCCCAGCACATCGCCGCGGTGTAGGTGTGCACCGCGGTGCGGCCGCGGAATTCCCACAGGCCGGCGTCGGGCACGTCGTGCAGCGCGTAGGCGCGTTCGCCCAGCGGCTCCAGCCGGGCGAAGGTATGGAAATCCCCCGGGTCCTTCAGGCGCTGGTCGAAGAACAGCTGGGTCGAGGCCAGCACCACCGAGCCGTAGACGTCGTGCTGCTGCTGCAGCCACGCCAGGTTGCCGCGCCGCACCGGGCCCATGCCGCGGTAGCCGGCCAGCGATTCGACCTCGTGCTCGTCCAGCCGTTCCTCCATGCCGATGCCGTACAGCGGCTGCAGGCTGCCGTCGCTGGTGGCGAGGTTGAAGATGTAGCGCAGGAAATCCTCCATCGATTTCGTCGCGCCCAGGCGGTTGAGCGCGCGCACCACGAAGGCGGCGTCGCGCAGCCAGCAGTAGCGGTAGTCCCAGTTGCGCGCGCTGCCCGGCGCCTCCGGGATGGAGGTGGTCATCGCCGCGATGATCGCGCCGCTGTCCTCGTACTGGCACAGCTTCAGGGTGATGGCGCTGCGGATCACCGCGTCCTGCCATTCCAGCGGGATGGACAGGTAGCGCACCCATTCGCGCCAGTAGTCCTCGGTGCGCTGCTGCGCTTCCTGCGCGTAGCCGGCCAGCGGGCGGTCCAGCGTCTCGTCCACGCCCAGCACCAGCTCCATGGGATGCGCCAGCACGAACGGCAGGCCTTCGCGGATGAAGCGCACCGGCACGTCGGTGGTCAGGCGCAGGGTGAAGCCCGGCAGCAGCCAGCGCAGGTGGTTGCTGCCCCAGGTGGACTCGGGCGCGCGCGCGCCCCAGTCGGCCAGCGGCCGCGCCAGCACGCGGATGCGCGGGCTGCCGGCCAGCGGGCGGATGCGGCGGATCAGGCTCGGCGGGCGGTAGAAGCGGCCGTTGCGGCGCCAGCGCGGGGCGAAGTCGATCACCTCCACCTGGCCGCCGCGGCTGTCGCGCAGCACCGTGCGCAGGATCGCGGTGTTGGTGATGTAGTGCTGCTCGCTGCCGGCGTGGTCCTCCAGCTCGATGGCGAAGTCGCCGCCTTCGTGCGCACGGGGCGCCAGCAGCGCGCAGAAGCTCGGGTCGCCGTCGAAGGCGGGCAGGCAGCTCCAGACCACGCGCGCGTGGCGGTCGATCAGGGCGCCGAAGCTGCCGTTGCCGACCACGCCCAGGTCGAGATTGGCTCGAAGCATCGCTTCCTCCTCGGGTGCGGGGAGGCCCGCGGCCTCCCGTTCAACAGGGCGGCGCGGGGTCATCCCGCGCCCGCGCGCAGCCAGGCGTGCACCGCGGCCACGTCGGGCAGGACATGGCGGGCCTGGCTGCCCGCGCGGCTGCCCACCAGGACGCCGTAGCCGCCCAGGCGCGCCGCCGCGGCGAACCCGTCTTCGTCGGTCAGGTCGTCGCCGACGAAGACCGGACGGCGCCCGGCGAAGGGCGGCACGTCCATCAGGCCGGTCACGGCGGTGCCCTTGTCGTGGCCGGCGGACACCAGCTCGACGACATGGTTGCCCGGTTGCAGGCGCACGCCGGGCAGCAGCGGCAACTGCGCGCGGGCGAACGCATCGACCGCCTGCGCCGCCGCCGGCGCATTGCGCCAGTGCAGGGCCAGCGCCTGGCCCTTGGCTTCCACCAGCACGCCGGGATGCGCGTGCGCGAAGCGCATCGCCCGCAGGTGCAGTTCGTGCAGCCATTGCGCGGTTTCCGCCGCCTGCGGCTGCTCGCCGCCTGCGCGGCGCAGCTGCGCGCCGTGCAGGCCTGCGGCGGGCAGGCGCAACGGTGCGAACAGGCGGTCGAGCTGGGCCAGCGGGCGTCCGCTGACCAGCGCCACCGCGCCGTCCAGGCGCTCGCCTATGCGGGCGATCCAGTCGCGTACCTGCGGCTGCAGGCGGACGTTGTCCGGGTGTCCGGCGAATCCGACCAGCGTGCCATCCACGTCGAGGAACAGTGCACAGGCCGGATCCAGCGCGGGGGGCAGGCTGGGGGGCGCGTTGACCATTGCGACACCCTGCCACGGCCGGCGTGAGCGGAAAGTCATCGCCTCGCGCCGGCCCGGGCCGGAAAGCGGATGCGCGCCGCGCTGCGGCACGCGCCCTCCGGCAGGTCAGAACGTGTAGCGCACGCGCCCGTACCAGTACGCGCCGTTGCTGCCGATCGGCGACAGCACGTCGTAGGGCAGGTTGCCGAAGTAGTAGATGTCCTCGTTGGAGCGGTCCGGGTAGTTGTCGGTCAGGTTCTGGCCGCCGACGGCCACGCTCCACTGCGGGGTGATGCGGTATTCCACTTCCGCGTCCAGCTGCCATTCCGCGCCATAGGTCTGGGTCGGGATGTAGCCGCCGCCGAAGTCGAACACGCGCCGCGCGCTGCCGTGGCGGCTCAGGCGGCTGCCCAGCGACCAGCGGTCGTCGGCCCAGCTCGCGGCCAGCTGCGCGCGGGTGCGCGGCGCCGCGTCGGTCAGCGTATTGCTTTCCTCCACGCCGAACAGCACGTAGTCCGGGTCCAGCGCCAGCAGCTGCGCCGGCGTGGCCAGCACGTTCTTCAGCTCGGTCCTGGCGTAGCTCCAGGTGCCGGTCAGCAGCAGCTCGCCGCCGCCCAGCGACTGCCGCCAGTTGGCGACGAACTCGGCGCCGCGGGTGCGGGTGTCGGCGGCATTGACGAAGTAGTGCGCGCTCTCCAGCCCGCCCACGCCGAAGCGCTGCTGCACGAAGTCGGTCAGCGCGTCGCCGGTGATGCTCTCTGACAGCGCGATGCGGTCGTCGATGTCGATCTGGAACAGGTCCAGCGACAGGTCGAAGTGGCTGCCGATCCGGCTGGTGAAGCCGAGGCTGTAGTTGAGCGACTTCTCCGGCTTCAGGTCGGTGGCGCCCAGCGCGCGCGCGATCGGGTTGTTGACCGACAGCAGGCGGCCCTGCACCAGCTGGCCGCCGGCGGTGTAGCCGGTGGAGGTGGACTCGAAGCCGGTCTGGCTCAGCGACGGCGCATGGAAGTTGTTGGAGATGGCGCCGCGCAGTGCGAATGCCGGCGCGAATTCGTAGCGTGCGCCGAGCTTGCCGGTGAACTGGCTGCCGAAGTCCTGGTAGTGCTCGTAGCGCGCGGCCACGTCGGTGGAGAACTTCTCGCCGAAGGTCGAGGACAGGCTGGCGTAGGCGCTGAGCACCTCGCGCGACAGGTCGGCCTCGTCCTGCGGGGTCAGGCCGCCGCCGGCCTGCGCGCCGGTCGGACGGTCGGTCCAGGGGCCGGCGGCATAGCTGGCCGGATCGCCGGCGCCGGTCTCGTAGCGTTCGTGGCGGGCTTCCACGCCGAAGCCGAGGCTGTGGCTGTCGGCCTCGCGCACGAAGATGCGGCCGAGGTCGAGATTCGCCACGGTCTGCCCGAACGCGTAGTCGCCGGTCTTGAAGCGGGTCGGGCTGGCCGGGCCGAGCGAGGCGTTGAGCGAATCGCGCAGGCGATAGGTGAATTCGTTGCGGCCGTGGTCGAGGCTGGCGTCGTAGTTCCACTCGCCCCACTGGCCGCGCGCGCCGGCCACCAGTTGCACGTCCAGGTTCTCGCCTGCGGAGACCGGGCGGTAGCCGTGCGGGTAGAGCTCCTTCCAGTTGGCCTCGCCGTCCGGGTAGCGGAAGTAGTTGGCGCCCTCGGTATCGCGCTGGTTGTAGGTGCCGAAGGCATAGGCCCTGGAGGTGGCGCCGAACGGGAGCTCGGCGTTGAACCAGGCGTTGAGGTCCTTGCTGGCACCGTCGCCGAGCGCGTAGTTGCGCTTGCCGGCCAGGGCCAGGTTGTCCGGGGTCTGCTCCTCCCACGGCGGGATCTGGTCGAAGCCGGCGCGGTTGGTGGCCTCGCGGTTCTTCAGTTCCAGGCCCACGCGCAGGAAACCGCCATCGTCGGTCAGCGCGGTGCCGACCTTGGCGCTGAAGAAGCTGGTCTGGCCGTCGGTCAGGGTGCGGCCGACCGGCGCGAGATCGGTGTGGTGGGCGCCGAAGCTGGCTTCGATGGCGCCGCTCTGCGGCGCGTCGTCGAGGATCACGTTGATCACGCCGGCCACCGCGTCGGAGCCGTACAGCGCGCCGGCGCCGTCGCGCAGCACCTCGATGCGCTTGATCGCGCTGACCGGGATGGCGTTGAAGTCCACCGGCGTGGTGCCCTTGCCGATCTTGCTGTCGGTGTTGACCAGCGCCGAGTTGTGGCGGCGCTTGCCGTTGACCAGCACCAGCACCTGGTCCGGCGACAGGCCGCGCAGCTGTGCGGCGCGCACGTGGTCGGCGCCGCCGGAGTTGGACTGGCGCGGGAAATTGAACGAAGGCAGCAGCGCCTGCAGCGCGCTGCCGAGTTCGCCGTTGAGCACGCCGGCCTTGCGGATGTCCTCGGCGGTCAGCACGTCGATGGGCGAGGTGGATTCCAGCGCGGTGCGGTCGGTGGCGCGGGTGCCGGTGACGATCACGGCGTCCAGGTCGGTGGCGCCGGAAGTCTGTGCAGCGGCGGGGAGGGCAAGCGCCAGGGCGATGGCGGCGCCCAGCGGGGCAAGGATCGGATGCGGCATGGAAAGTCTCGTGGGGCGAGGGGAGAAACCGGATAAAGTCTATCGCTTTATTGCGATGAAGCGATATATTAAATCGCGATGCGGCGGCTGCGTCATCTCTGCTCCCCATCTGCTTATGCCGCCGCGTCATATGGCCGTCGCGTCGGCATGTTCCATCCTGTCCTCCTCCCACGAGGTTTGCCCCATGTCGCATCGCGCTATCTGGTTG
>JAEWOJ010000197.1 GCA_023399815.1 Pseudomonadota bacterium
CAGCGCCTCGGAGCGCTCGATGGCTTCCAGGCCGTTGGCGGCGCTGCCGACGATCTCCAGCCAGTCGACCTTGCGGAAATGACGCATGGCCGCGTTGATGAAGCCTTCGTGGTCGTCGACCAGCAGAACGGTGAGCTTGCTCATGGATTCCTCGATTCAGCCCATGCGGGCCAACTGCGGACGCGCATTGTGCCGCTTCCGTTCACGCGCCGGGGCGATGTCCAGCTGTTCGCGGTACTTGGCCACGGTGCGGCGGGCGATGTTGACGCCCTGGCGTGACAGCAGCACGGCGATCGCCTCGTCGGCCAGCGGGCGGGCCGGCGGCTCGGATTCGATCAGGCGCCGCACCATGGCCTTGACCGCCTGCCCGGAGATGCTGGCGCCGTCCAGGCGCACGGCGAAGAAATGCTTCAGCTCGAAGGTGCCGCGCGGGGTCTGCATGTACTTGCCGGAAGTGATGCGCGAGACGGTGGACTCGTGCATGCCGATGGCGTCGGCCACTTCCTTCAGGGTCAGTGGCGCCATGGCCTCCTCGCCCTCGGCCAGGAACGCGGCCTGGCGCTCGACGATGACCCGTGCGGTGCGCAGCAGGGTGTCGTAGCGCATCGACAGGCCGCGGGTGAACCAGCGCGCTTCCTGCAGCATCTCGCGCATGGGCTGGCTGGCCGTGCCCTCGGCGTCGGCCAGGGCGCGCTCGTAGGTCGGGTTGAGGGCCACGCGCGGCGCCGTGGCCGGGTTCAGCGCGACCCGCCACTGGCCGTCGGCGCGCCAGGCGACCACTTCCGGGATGACCGCGCTCTCGTCCCGCGCCTGCAGGGTGTCGCCGGGGCGGGGCTGCAGCGACAGGATGAGGCGGATGGCCTCGTGCACGTCGGCCTGCTCGGCATCCAGCTGGCGGGCGATGGCGGGGTAGTCGTGGCTGGCGAGCAGTTGCAGGTCGCCGGCCAGCAGCCGCGCTGCCAGGTGCCGCGCCGGCACCGCGCCGGGCAGGGCGGCCAGCTGCACCTGCAGGCATTCGCACAGGTCGCAGGCGGCCATGCCGGCCGGGTCGCCCTGCAGCAGCCGCTGGCGGATGCTCTCCACATGGGCGCCATCGCGGTCGAAACGGGCGCTGGCCAGCAGGGTCAGCTGCGGCAGCGGCGCCTGCAGGTAGCCGGCGTCGTCGCAGTGCTCCAGCCAGAAGGCGGCGATGGCCAGGTCGCCCTCGTCCAGGTCCAGGGCCAATGCCTGCAGGATGCGCACATGCGGATCGCTGGACTCGCCCATGGCCAGCCGCGCGGTGCGGTCCTCGTCGGCATCGTTCCAGCTGGCGCCGGCCACGTCCCACATCGAGCTTTCCGGCAATTCGTCGAACGCCGCCGTTTCCAGCTGCGCGTCGCCCGCCTGGGGAGTTTCGGCAGCCGTGGACGCCTCCTCTTCGAGCTCGAGCAGCGGGTTGCTCTCCAGCACCTGGCGGATTTCCTGCTCCAGTTGCAGGCCGTTCAACTGCAGCAGGCGGATCGACTGCAACAGGGCAGGGGTGAGGTGGAGCTGTTGCCCGAGCTGGGTGGCGAGCGTGGTCTTCATCGATCTGGTCCCATGGGCGCCCCAGGCGGCGTCCGTTGTGGAACGCATCTTGCGTAGGGGGTGTCAGGGAATGAATCGGTGAAAACCCGACATCAGTAGTGGGGTGACTTACGGAATGTAGGGATTAGCCCTACATGGCGCCAGTATTTCGTCACCATGGCCGGGGAGTGGCAAGTGCAATCAATCACTTACGGGTTTTTGACGCGCCAGGTGACGGATTTCCGGATCTGTGACGCGGTTCCAAACCGGCCGCGGGCCGATCAGGCCAATTCCCGCTGGTGGCGGACCGCCAGCAACAGCAGGTCGTTGGCGCGCCGGCAGCCCAGGACTTCCATCATGCGGGCGCGGTGGGTCTCCACGGTCTTGACGCTGATGCCCAGCTCCGCCGCGATTTCCTTGGTCGTCTGTCCATTGCCGAGCTGGCGCAGGATCTGCCGCTGGCGCGGCGACAGCGCGGCGATGCCGGTCGGGCGCTCGCGGCCCAGCATCGGCGCCAGCATCCGCGCCGATATCTGCGGGCTCAGGAATACCTGCCCCGAATGCGCGGCACGCAGCGCCAGTTCCAGTTCCTGCGGCGCGGCGTCCTTGACCACGAAGCCGACCGCGCCGCGGTCGAGCGCATCGCGCACGTGGCTGGTGTCGTCGTGCATCGACATCATCACCACCCGCGTCTGCGGCACTTTCGAGCGGATGTCCGACAACGCCTCCAGGCCGCTGCGGCCGGGCAGGGAAAGGTCCAGCAGCGCCACGTCCGGTTGCTGCAGCACCGCCAGTTCCAGCGCCTGCTCTGCGTTGCTGGCTTCGCCGATCACCTGCACGCCGCCGAACGTCTGCAGCAGACGGCACAGGCCGGCACGAACCAAGGTGTGGTCATCGACGATCAGGACGCGCACGGGAACGGGGCACCGCTTGGAGATGGCGGCACCTTAGCCGAGCGCATGGCTGCGCGCCAAGCGGCGGAGGTCACGAATGCGAGGTTCAACGCGAACGCCGGCTGTCGGCGACCTGCCGGCGATGCAGGCGGAACAGATGGCGTTCCAGCACGGTTTCCAGCGCGTCGCCGGCGGCCTGCAGGCGCAGCCACAGATAGATGCCGCCGTTGCCGGACGCCGCTTCGCCCAGCACCTGCACCGGCAGCTCGATGTGATCGGGCAACCAGTCGGCCGGTTGCAGGCGCACGATGCCGGCGCTGCCCGGCGCGGCGCCGGTACGCTGGCCCAGTTCCAGGCGCAGTCCCCGCCGCGACCAGCGCACCGGGCGCAGCGGCAGGGCCGGTATCGATTGGCGCAACAGGCGGCCGAGCAGGACCAGGGCCAGGTCCATGCGCGCTTCCAGCCGCTGCAGCTGCTGGCTGCCTTCGCCGCCGCGCTCGTCGCCTTCGTCGCCGCCGCGCGAATCCTCCACCAGCGCGACGCTGCGCAGCAGCATCTCGGCCGCGCCCGCACGGGTGGCCGTGCTGCCCGGCTCGAACGCCGCCGGCAGGGCGACGTCGCAGAACAGCGTGTCCTCGAACAGCTCGGTCTCCGCCGGGTGGTGCACGAGGCTTGCGCCGGGCTCGTTCATGCCAGCGATTCGGCCTGCTGGTAGGCGTGGGCGGCGCGGACGGACTGGCGGCCGGCGCGCAGGCGGGCCGAGGCGATGTCGCGCCGCAGCAGCATGTCGGCCATCAGCGACTGCTGCAGGGCGAGCAGGTTGCGCAGGCCGTTGGCGGCGGCCTGGACGCCGCAGGCCTCGATGAACTCGCGCAGGCGCCGGTCGTGGCCGGTGGCGATGCGCTCGGCTTCGGCATGGTCTTCCTGCTCCACCGCCACGCGCAGCGCTTCGAGATCGTCGTGCAGCGCCTGCAGGGTGTATTCGGTATCCATCATGGTCTTCAGGCTCCGACGACGGCGGGACGTTGGCGCTGCTCGGACGGGATCGCGTTCCAGGCCGATTCGATCTCGCCCATCAGCGACAGCGATTCCTGCAGCGCGACCACGTCGTTGTTGAGGTTGGCTTCGGTCAGGCGCTGGATGACGTAGTCGTACAGCGCCGAGAGGTTGCCGGCGATCTCGCCGCCAGCCTCATGGTCGAGCGAGCCGTTGAGGTGGCCGATGATGGCACAGGCCTCGCCGATGGCCTTGCCCTTCATCGCCTGGTCGCCCTGGGCAAGGAAGGCCTCGGCGCGACGGATACGCTCGCCGGCGCCCTCGAACAGCAAGGCCACCAGTTTGTGCGGATCGGCATCCACAACCTTGGTGGAAACGCCGACCTTGCGGTACTGCTCGGCGTAGTTGCGGCTGGAACCGTACATGGGGAGAGTCTCCTGGGACCTGTCCGGCGCGCGGTCCGGTCGGCGTCGGTGATGATGGGGTGGTATCCGTATATCGGCCGTCATGGCCGTTTACTTGAATGGCGTGGGGTCAACCCTGCAGGGCGGCAAGCTGCTGGGTCAGGTAGTTGCTGGTGCTCTGCATCTGCGCGACCAGCGAATCCATGGCGGTGAACTGGGCGGTATAGCGCGCGGACACCTTTTCCATCCGCGCATCCAGGTCGTCCAGGTCCTTCTCCAGCTTCTTGATCTGCTTGTTGAGGGCGTCGGTGCGCAGGGTCAGGGTACCGGTGCCGCTGTCCAGGTTGCTCTTGAGCAGCGAGGACAGGCTGCTGGACAACTTGCCGTCCTTGCCCAGCAGGTTGGCCGCCGCGTTCGGGCTTTCGGCCATGGTCTTGTCGAAGGTGCTGGCGTTGAAGGCCAAGGTGCCATCGGTGTTGATGGTCAGCCCCAGGCCCTTCATGTCGACCACGTTGGCGCTGAGCTGGCTGCGCAGCTGCTGCTGCAGGCCGCGCACCAGCGAGTCGCCGGTCAGGGTCGATGCCTTGTTGTTGGTCGCGTCGTAGGCGCTGGAGTTCTTGAGCAGGCTGATCGAGGCGTTGTAGGCGCTGACGAAGGCCTGCAGGTTGATCTTCAGCGGCGCGTTGTCCTGGCCGACCGTCAGGGTCTTGGTGGTGCCTTCCTCGGCCTTGGTCAGGTTCAGGGTGATGCCGGGGATCAGGTCGCTGATGCTGTTGCTGCTGGATTCGCGCTCGAAGCCGTCCACGCGCACCAGCGCATTGGTCGGGGGAATGGTCTGGCTCAGGCCGCCGCCGGCGCCGTCCCAGGTCAGGGCGGAAAGACCGCCATCGCCGCCGCTGGCCGACAGGGTCAGCGCGCCCTGGGTGCCGGCATCGACCGCATTCAGCACCAGGTGCTGGCCATCGCTGGCGGTGATGACCGTGGCGTTGACGCCCTTGCCGTTCGCCGCCTTGTTGACGGCCGCGGCAATGTCGGCCAGCGTGCTGCCGGGCGCGATCTCGACATCGAGGCTCTGCTCGCCCCAGGCGATCGTCAGGGTGCCGTCGCCCACCGCGGCGTCGGCGGCGAAGGCGCCGGAGGTGAGCTTCTGCGGCTGCGCCAGGCTCACCACCTCGACGTTGTAGGTGCCCGCCGCGGCAAGGGTCTTGCCGGTGGACGCGTCCGTCACCACGGTCGCGCTGAAGCCGCTGCCGTCCGGGACGGTGGTCTTGTAGGCCAGGGTGCTGGCGCCCTTGACCAGCGCATCCAGCGACGACTGCAGGCTGCTGAGCGAGCTCTTGATGCTGCCCAGCGCCGAAAGTTTGGCGGTGGCCGCCGTCCCCTGGGTGTTGATGCGGTCCGCCGCCGGCTTGCGCTCGTTGGCGACCAGCTGCGAGACCAGGGTGGGGATGTCCAGGCCGGAGCCGATGACGGAGAGGGAGGACGTGGCCATTGGGATTCCTTTTGCGGCAAAGGGAAACCTTTGCAGGCTTCCCGGTTATCGGCAGGCGCCGGCTGGACTTTAGCCGGATGCCATTCTGATCCACGGGACAGGTGCAAGCGCCGTGCCGGACGGGTGCCAGGGCGGCGTGGTCGCAGCGGATCGGGCCGCCCGGCGCATGTTTCCTGGCTGGGCAGGCCCGCGGCAGCGGTACAAGCAGCCAACCGTAGGTCGGGGCTGCGCCCCCGACGCGCATCCAGGCATCCCGCGGTGCCTTCGTGCATCTGCATGCATGTACGCGTAGGAGCGACGCCAGTCGCGACCGGGGCTTTGCCGGGAAGGCTCCGGTCGCGACTGGCGTAGCTCCTGCGCGAATGCACAAACACAAAAGCAGAAGCCCCGCGTGAGCGGGGCCTCTGGTGGTGCGATGTAACCGTCGTGAATCAGCGCAGCAGGCTGAGCACGTTCTGGGTGGAGCTGTTGGCCTGGCTGAGCATCGCGGTGCCGGCCTGCTGCAGGATCTGCGTGCGGGTCAGCTCGGCGGTTTCCTTGGCGTAGTCGGCGTCACGGATGCGGCTGCGCGAGGCGGACAGGTTTTCCGAGGTGGTGGCCAGGTTGGCGATGGTGGAGCTGAAGCGGTTCTGGATCGCACCCATGTCGGCGCGCGAGCTGTTCACCGCGGTCAGGGCCTTGTCCACGATTTCCAGGGCACGCTGGGCGCCGAGGAAGTCCGAGATGTCCATCGTGCCGGCGACCGTCTTCACGGAGACATTGGTGGCGTCCTGCGCGGTGAAGGCGGTGGCGCCCGAACCCAGGCCGGTGGACTGGCCGGTGACCGCGTCTTCGATGCTGCCGAAGGTGAAGTCGGTGGTGTACTGGTTGCCCTTGACGGCCTGCAGCACCACGTTGCCGCTGCTGTCGAGCTTGGCATAGACGCCGGTCTGGTCCATCTTGTCGTTGATGGCGGTGGCGACCTTCTGGTTGATCGTGTTCACGCTGTCGCCGGCGTTGAACTTCACGTCGTCGATGGAGATTTCCTTGGCGGACGTCGCGCCAACCTGCTGCACGCTGATCTTGATGCCCTTGACCTTGCCGGCGGCCGCGGCGGCGGCGGTGCCCGAAACCACCTGCACGCCGGTGGTCTCGGCAGCGAAGTTCATCTTGCCCAGCTCGGCGGTACGCGAATCGACGATGCTGTTGATGCCGATGGTCTGGCCGGCGTCGGCGCCGACCTGGAACAGCGAGCCGGTGAAGTCGCCGTTCAGCAGCTTGGTGCCGTTGAAGCTGGTCTGGTTGGCGACGCGGTCGATTTCCTTCAGCAGCTGGGTGACTTCGGCGTTCAGCGCTTCGCGGTCGGTGGTGGAGTTGGTGGCGTTGGAGGACTGCACGGCCAGCTCGCGGATGCGCTGCAGGTTGTTGCCGATCTCGACCATCGCGCCTTCGGCGGTCTGCGCCAGCGAGATGCCGTCGTTGGCGTTGCGGGTCGCCACGTCCAGACCGCGGATCTGGGTGCTGAAACGCTCGGAAATGGCCAGGCCGGCGGCGTCGTCCTTGGCGCTGTTGATGCGCATGCCCGAGGACAGGCGCTGGATGCTGGTCGCCAGGCTGGCGCCACTGGTGTTCAGGTTGCGCTGGGCGTTCAGCGACATGATGTTGGTGTTGATGACTTGTGCCATGATTCGGATTCCTGTTTGGCGTTTGATCCGGCAGCTCAACCTGACCGGTACTGAGTGCAGTGGGAGGTGGCGTAGGGCGCCGCAGTACCGCTGCTGATACCAATAACGGCAGCACCACCGGCAGCTTTAGGGGTTGCCTGGAAAAACGGATCGAAGCATCCGCGGGTGCCGCCGGAAAGGGTTCGTCATGAGGAAACGGCGCTGGAACCGAGGGTTCCAGCGCCGTTGTTTCATGCCTGCGCTGTCCCTGTCTTCATGCGCGATCTGGCTGAAAAGCAACCCACATCGTAGGAGCAGGCTCCGCCTGCGAATGCTTTTGCATGGGCCGGCTGGAGAGCAATCGCGGGCAACTCCGCTCCCACGGGATGTAGCGCGGCTGGACTTCCGTTGTTGAGCCAGACGGCATCCCAGAACGGATAGCCGGCGCAAGTGCGTGCCAGCCCGGCACGTACCGGATTCATGATGATGTAACGGGCGAAATCGACCAGCGACTCTTCATCGCGCAGGGCCCGGTCATGGAAACCATGCGCCCATAGCCGATCCTGCCTGCGGCGATCCGGGTTCCAGGCGAAGGTGGCGAGTGCCTTGCTCCTTGCGACACAGCGCGACAGTGATCCGCCATCGCCGAGCTGGACCAGGCCATGCCAGTGATCCGGCATCAATACCCACGCCAGCAGGCGTGAAGAGGGCCAGTGCCCCGGCGCGGAGAGCGCACGGGCCACGAGGCAGGCGTCATGGAAATCCGACAGGCGGGAGATGCGCTGGAACGTGGTGGATGTCACCAGGTACGCGCAGCCGGCGATCGAACGTCGGCCGATGCGGAGCCGGTGCGCCTGGAAAGTGGACCGGTGAGGTGGACGCATGCAGGGACTTTCATGGCGAAGTCCATGCATGGTGCCGGTGGAGTGCAGGCCGGGCAGTCGGTGGACAGCCCATCGTGGGAGCAGGCTTTGCCTGCGAATGCTTTTGCGCGGGCAGACGGAAGAGCAGTCGCGAGCAAGCTCGCTCCTACAGGGGCCCAGCGCGAAGGCCCCGGCTTGGAGCCGGGGCCTTCGGGGCGGATGTCGCCGGGCCTTACTTGAGCAGGCTGAGCACGTTCTGCGGAACCTGGTTGGCCTGGGCCAGCATGGCGGTGCCGGCCTGCTGCAGGATCTGCGTGCGGGTCAGCTCGGCCGTTTCCTTGGCATAGTCGGCATCGCGGATGCGGCTGCGCGAGGCGGACAGGTTTTCCGAGGTGGTGGACAGGTTGGCGATGGTGGAGGTGAAGCGGTTCTGGATGGCGCCCATCTCCGCGCGCGAGCCGCTCACCGAGGTCAGGGCCTTGTCCACGATCTCCAGCGCACGCTGGGCACCGGCGAAATTGGTGATGTCCAGGTTCTCCAGGTGGTTGATGCCGCCGCCACCCGCGCCGGTACCGGCCGACGCCGCGCTCGCGGCGAGGTCGGCCGCCATGGACAGCGTGACACCGGTGCCGCCGCTGAGGGTGCCATCGGTCACGCCCTCGAAGTCCTGCCCGGCCTTGAGCGAGGTCAGCTTGAGGTTGCCGCCGACCACCTCGGCGTACAGGCCGGTCTGGTCCAGCTTGCTGTTGAAGGACTGCGCGATCTTCTTCTGCACCGCGACGGCATCGTCGCCGACCTCGATCTTCACGTCGTCCAGAGTGACCTGGGTGACGCCGGCGGCGCCGGCCGGGGCGCCCGCGGCGCGGATCGAGACGGTGATGCCCTTGATCGTGCCCGAGGCGGTGGCCGCGGTGCCGCCCACGCCAGCGCCGCTGACGTTGTCGGCGAAGCCTGCCCGGCCCAGTTCGTTGACGTTGGCGTCGACGATGCTGTTCACGCCGATGGTCTGGCCGGCATCGGCGCCGACCTGGAACAGCGCGCCGGAGAAGCTGCCGTCCAGCAGCTTGGTGCCGTTGAAGCTGGTCTGGTTGGCGACGCGGTCGATCTCGCTCAGCAGCTGCTGCACTTCGGCGTTCAGCGCCTCGCGGTCGCTGGTGGAGTTGGTGGCGTTGGCCGACTGCACCGCCAGCTCGCGGATGCGCTGCAGGTTGCTGCTGATCTCGACCATCGCGCCTTCGGCGGTCTGCGCCAGCGAGATGCCGTCGTTGGCGTTGCGGGTCGCCACGTCCAGACCGCGGATCTGGGTGGTGAAGCGCTCGGAAATCGCCAGACCGGCGGCGTCGTCCTTGGCGCTGTTGATGCGCAGGCCCGAGGACAGACGCTGGATGCTGGTCGCCAGGCTGGTGCCGCTGGTGTTCAGGTTGCGCTGAGCGTTCAGCGACATGATGTTGGTGTTGATGACTTGTGCCATGGGACTTCTCCGTTGTGTTCGGGGCCTTGCGTGGTATGGGGAAGAAGCGGTGCTTCTGCGAGGGGGCTGGATCAGCGGATCATGTTGAACAGCGACATGGACTGCATTTGCGTGAAGATGGTCTGCGCGGCCTGCAGGGCGGCGCCTTCGAGCTTGTACTGGCCGATGGCCTCGGCGTAGTCCAGGTCGCGCAGCTGCGAAAGCGAATCCTTCAGGGTGATGCTGTTGGCCTCGCGCAGCGAGGCGGCGTTGTCGATGGCGTTGAGCTGCGCGCCGCCGGCGGCGCGGGAATCGATCATCTTTTCCGAGGCGCGGGCCACGTCGCGCAGGCTGGACTGCAGCAGGTTCTGCTGCGCGGTACGGCCGGCGAGGGTGGAGGTATCCATTTCCAGCGCCGTTGCCAGGCGGTCGATGGTGGAGAACACGTCGCGGTTGCCGGCCTGGCCGACGCTGAACTCGTCTCCGGCCACGGGCGTGCCGGTCATGCGCACGCGCAGGCCCTGGAACACGATGTCGTCGCCTTCGCTGTAGGTACCGCTTCCGATCGTGCCGCCGCCGGCGTCGAGGATGTCGTAGGTGTCCGGGCCGGTGAACTGCAGGGTGTAGCTGTCGCCGGTCCAGGCCGCGGTTCCGTCGCGGCTGACGCTGGTCAGCACGGCCTGCCCGTTGTTGCCGGTGGCGGCGGCGCCGTCCACGGTGCCGTCGCCGGTACGGATGCGCATGAAGACCTCGCTGCCCGGCAGGGCGTCCTGCACGAAGCTGCCTGGCGCGACCTCGACCTGGCGCTGGGTCTGGTCGCCGTTGTAGAGGATCGTGCCGTTGTTCGCCGAGAACGGAGCGACGCTGTCGGCGGTGCCGCCGAACAGGAAGCGCCCGTTGCCGTCGGTGCTGTTGGCCAGTGCCAGCAGCGACTCGCGGATCGACTTCAGCTCGGCGGACACGCTCTTGCGGTCCTCGGCCGACAGCGCGGCGCTGTTGGCCTGGATGCTCAGCTCGGACACCCGCGTCAACAGTTCGCCGGCCTGTGCCAGGGCGTTTTCCTGCAGCCCGAGCCGGTTCTGCACCGTCGCGGCGTTCGAGCCGAGCTGGTCGAGTTCGGCCAGGACGCGGTCCATGCCCACCGCGGTGCCGGAAGCGACAGGGTCGTCCTTGGCGGTGACCATCTTCTGCCCGGTGGCCAGCTGGCGTTCCAGGTGGTTGAGCTTGCTCTGCTTGGACAGCATGAGGAACACCGACTGGTCGTACATCATGCTGCTGGAGATACGGTTGTTCATCAACCCACCGCCCTCAGGATCGATTGGAACATGGTGTCGGCCGTGGAAATCAGCTGCGAGGCGGCCTGGTAGGCCTGCTGCAGGCGGAGCATGTCCGCCGCTTCCTCGTCCAGGTTCACGCCCGAGACCGAATCGCGCGTGGCCTGCGCGCTCTCGTTGATGGCCTGCTGGGCCTGCAGCGAATAGTCGGCCGCGCGCGCGGCCGCGCCGATCTGCGTGGTCAGGCCGCCGAGCGCGCCGTTTAGGGTGACGGTGCCGCCGTTGAAGGCCTTGGCGTCCTCGACCTTGGCCAGCCGCGAGGCGTTGCCGTTGTCGCTGGAACCGGCCGGCGTGCGCGACACGGTGAAGGCGTCGCCGGCGGCGGGCTTGCCGTCCAGCACCAGGCTCCAGCCGTTCGCGCTGATGGTCTGGCCGGGGGTGTAGGAATAGGGGCCGAGGCCATCGATGGTGTAGTTGTCGGCATCGATGAAATCGATGCTGGCCGGGTCGAGCAGCGCGGTGTCGCTGGCGTCGGTCACGTCCAGCCGGCTGGCCACGCCGGTGCCGATGTTGCCCAGGTCGGCGGCCACGCGCACCGGGTTGGCGGCGGCGATGCGCGAAGGATCGGTGATCGCCACCGACAGGCCGGTGGTGGCCGCGGCGGTGGGCTGCAGCAGGAAGCGGTCGTTCAGCGCCGGGGTGCCACCGACCACCAGCTCGATGCCGTTGACGACGAAGGGGTCGGTGGCGGTGCCACTGCCGGTCATCGGCACCTGCACGCCGGTGTCGGCGCGGGTGGCGATCCAGTTGCTGCCGTCGAAGCGCAGCTGCAGGTTCTGGCCGTCGAGCGCGGCGGTGTCGGCATAGCTGGCGGTAATGCTGGCCGTGCTGGCGCTGCTGTTGCCGCTGTGGGCGGTCACCTTCGGCGGGGCGAGGGCGAAGAAGTCCACGCCCATGTCGCCGTACAGGTCCATGCCTTCGCGGTGGCTTTCGTTGAACGCCTGCGCCAGCCCCACGGCGATGCGGCCGAGCTCGGCCTGCGCCGGGGTCAACACGGTGTCGCGGAACTCGAGCAGGCCGCCGATGCTGCCGCCCAGCGCCTTGCCGTCCAGGGCGATGGTCTGGCCCTGGGTCTTGAGCGCCAGCTGCAGGCGCTCGGGCTGGTATGGATCGGCCATGGTGGTGACCTGCGAGGCGGTGGTGCCCACCACCAGCGCATGGCCGCCGGCCGAATACACGTTCATGGCGCCGCCGTCCTGGATGACCGCGGTGCCGCCGGTGTAGCCCACCAGCTGCGAGATCAGCTGGTCGCGGCGGTCGAGCAGGTCCGGCGCGGCCTGGCTCGCATCGCTGCCGATGGCGCCGTTGACCTGCGCGATTTCCCTGGCCAGGCGGTTGATCTCGCTGGCGCCGGCGATCAGGCCGTTGTTGACCTCCTGGCCGAGCGCGTCCAGGTTGCCGTTCAGCTGCTTGAAGCGGTTGACCAGGTCGTTGGCGTTGTCGAGCAGGCTGCGCCGGTCGGCGGCGCCGGCGGCATTGGCCGACAGGCCGCTGACCGAATCGAAGAAGTTGGACCAGATGCCATTGAGGTTGGTCGCGCTGTCGGAGAACAGCACGTCCACCCGGTCGGCGAGGCCGGAGAGCTGTTTCAGCCGGGCCAGCTCGCCGGTGCTGTCGAGCAGGCGCGAAATCGCCAGCTGGTCGGCCACGCGGCGGATGTCGGTGATCCTGGTGCCGTTGCCGACGTCGCCATAGCCCACGTCGGTGGGGTTGCGCGTGGCGAAATCGACCTTCTGCCGGCTGTAGCCGTCGGTCTTGATGTTGGCCACGTTGTGGCTGACGGTGGCCAACGCCCGCTGGAAGGCGATGAGGGCACTGCTACCGGTGGAGAGGACACTGGGCATCGGGAACTATCTCAACGACGGGTGAGGCCGGTCAGGCCGGTGACACTGGCGAAGGTCTGGCCAAGGCGGGTGCCGGCCTGGCCGATGGCGGCCACGGCGCGGTCGATGGTCGGACCGGCGGCGATGGCGGCGATCTTGGCGGCGTAGCCCGGATCGGTGGCGTAGCCGGCACGTTGCAAGCCCTGTGCAAAACCGCGCACGTCGCTGCCGGCCTTGAGCGCGGCCTGGTAGCGCGGGCTGTTCTTGAGCATGCGCACGTAGTCGCCGAAGCTCTCGGCCGCCGAGCCGTAGGCGCGGAAGCGCGCCGTCTGGTTCTGGCGTTGACCGTCGACGTATTCGTGGGTCGCGGCGGTGGCGCTTTCGCCCTTCCAGCCGCTGGCCTTGATGCCGAACAGGTTGTGGCTGCTGGCGCCGTTGTCGCGCTTGATGTGGCGGCGGCCCCAGCCGGTCTCCAGCGCGGCCTGCGCGACCAGCGCCCGCGGGTTGACGCCCAGCTCGCGCGCGGCCTTCTCGGCGTGCGGCCAGATGCTGGCGACGAAGCCTTCCGGCGTGTGCTTGCCGAGCTGGTCGGCGGCGGCATCGGCCGTGGCCACGTCCGCGGCGTTGTTGTTCGTGGCCGGGCCGACGCCGCTCCAGCGGTCGTTGCTCGCGGCCCAGTCGGCGCCGGCGTCGATGGCCGGGGCGACCTGCGCGTCGCGGCCGCCGAGGGCGGCATGCAGGCTGCCGGTATCGCGGCCGGCGATCAGGTCCAGCATCTGTTCCTCGGGCATGGCCGGGCGACCGCTGGTCATCGCCTCCAGCGGATCGGCCTGCATCGGCAGGGCGGCCGGAGCCGGGGCGGGGGTCATCAGCCGGTAGGCCTGGGCCGCCTTCGCCGCCGGCACCAGCGTGGTATCCAGCGGCGGTTGCTGGGATGCCTTCTCGCCACCGCCCAGCTGGCGGGCGATCATCGACGACAGGCCCAGCCCGCGCCCCTTGGTCATCGCCTCGGCGATGCGCTGGTCGTACATCTCGCGGAACATCTGGTTCTCGCCGGGGAACAGCGAGTCGCCGAAGCTGGCCTCGCGCATGCTCTTGATCAGCATCTGCGCGAACTGGCCTTCGAGCTGGCGCGAGACCTTGTCGATCTTCGCCGGGTCGTTGGCGACGGCCGGGTTCAGTTCCAGCGGGGAGGCGGAGATGCGCATGTCAGATCACCTCCAGCTCGGCGCTCAGCGCGCCGGCCTGCTTGAGCGCTTCCAGGATCGCGATCAGGTCGCCGGGAGCGGCGCCGACCTCGTTCACCGCGCGCACGATCTCGTCCAGCGTGGTGCCGCCGTCGAAGCGGAACATGCGGCTGCCTTCGTTGGTCGCGGTGATCGTCGACTGCGGCACGGCCGCGGTCTGGCCGCCGCCGAAGGCATTGGGCTGGCTGACCTGGGTCGCTTCGCTGACGGTCACCGTCAGGGAACCGTGCGCGATCGCCGCCGGGCTGACCCGCACCTGCGCGCCGATCACCACCGTGCCGGTACGCGAATTGACCACCACGCGCGCCGGCGCGGTGCCGGGCGACAGCTCGATGTTCTCGATGCGCGCCAGCAGGCCGATGCGCGCGCCCTGGTCGGTCGGCGCCTGCACCGCCACGGTGACGCCGTCGACCGCGCGCGCGGCGCCTTCGCCGAAGGCGTTGTTCAGCGCCGCGACCATGCGCGCGACGGTGGTGAAGTCGTTCTGGTGCAGGTTCAGGGTGATCTCGCCGCTGCCGCCGAACACGTCGGGCAGGGCGCGCTCGACCGTGGCGCCGCCGGGAATGCGGCCCACGCTGGGTACGTTCACCGACACCCGCGAACCATCCTTGCCCTGCGCGCCGAAGCCGCCGACCACCAGGTTGCCCTGGGCGAGGGCGTAGACCTGCCCGTCGGCGCCCTTGAGCGGCGCCATCAGCAGCGAACCGCCACGCAGCGACACCGCGTTGCCGATCGAGGACACGGTGATGTCGATGGTCTGGCCGGGCTTGGCGAACGGCGGCAGCTCGGCGTGGATCGCCACCGCGGCCACGTTCTTCAGCTGCGGATTGACGTTCGGCGGGACATTGACGCCCAGCTCGCCGAGCATGTTCTTCAGGCTCTGCACGGTGAAGGGCGCCTGGCTGGTGCGGTCGCCGCTGCCGTCCAGGCCCACCACCAGGCCGTAGCCGACCAGCGCGTTGCCGCGCACGCCACCGACCTGGGCCAGGTCCTTGATGCGCTCGGCGTGGGCGGGCAGGGCGCAGGCGGCCACCAGCAGCAGGGCGACGGCGCGGCGGAAGCAGGAGGAAATCTTCATGGCCATGCTCAGAACGGCGCCAGCGCCGAATTGAAGAAGCGTCCCAGCCAGCCCATCGCGTTGGACTGCGCCACCGCGCCGCGGCCGCCATAGGCGATGCGCGCGTCGGCGACCTTGCTGGAGGGAATGGTGTTGTCGGTGGCGATGTCGGCCGCGCGCACGATGCCCTGGATCTGCACCAGCTCGTCGCCCTGGTTCAGGCGCAGGTTCTTCTGACCCTGCACGACCAGGTTGCCGTTGGGCAGGCGCTGGATCACGGTGACGGTCACGCTGCCCTGCAGGCGATTGCTCTGCGCGCTGCTGCCCTTGCCGGTGAAGTCGCGCTCGCCGCTGACGCTGGCGGCCAGCACGTCCTTGCCGCCCAGCGTCACCGGCGCGCCGAACAGGCTCGGCGAGCCGATGTCGACGCTGGATTTCTTGCCGATGGCGGTATTGGCGTTGGTGGTGGCCGAGGTGCTTTCCACCAGGGTGATGGTCAGCAGGTCGCCGACGTCGCGGGCGCGGCGGTCGCCGTAGAGGTTCAGCCCCGGGCCGGCGGCGTAGATCGCGCCGGCGGTGGGATCGGCCGCCGGCGCGGCCACCGGCACCACCGGCGCCATGGCCGGGTAGGGGCGTATGTCGCCGGCGACCACGCAGCCTCCCAGCAGCAACAGGCTGCCGGCGGCGCAGGAAAGACGGAGGACGTTGGACAGGCGGGCCATGGCGGATTCCGGAAGCGGCGCGATCAGACGTTGTTGTTGAGGTAGCCGAGCATCGAGTCGGTGGTGGAGATGGCCTTGGCGTTCATCTCGTAGGCGCGCTGGGTCTCGATCATCGACACCAGCTCTTCCACCACGTTGACGTTGCTGCCTTCCAGCGCGCCCTGCACGATGCCGCCCAGGCCGTTGAGGCCGGGCGTGCCGTTCTGCGCGGGGCCGGAGGCGGTGGTCTCCAGGTACAGGTTCTCGCCCTTGGCCTGCAGGCCGGCGGGATTGATGAAGTCGGTCAGGGTCAGCGAACCGATCTCGACCGAGGCCGCGTCGCCGGCCATCTGCACGCTGACCGTGCCGTCGCTGCCGATGGTCAGCGACTGCGCGCCTTCCGGGACCTGGATGCCCGGCTGCACCGGGTAGCCGCTGTTGGTGACCAGCTCGCCCTGGGCGTTGATCTGGAAGCTGCCGTCGCGGGTATAGGCCGAGGTGCCGTCGGGCATCATCACCTCGAAGAAGCCGCGGCCGTTGACCATCACGTCCAGGGCGCGGCCGGTTTGCTGCTGGCTGCCCTGCTGGAAGTTCTTGGAGGTGGCCACCACGCGCACGCCGGTGCCCAGCTGCAGGCCGGTCGGCAGCTGCGTCTGCGCCGAGGAGGAACCGCCGGGCTGGCGCACCTGTTGGTACAGCAGGTCCTCGAAACTGGCGCGGTCCTGCTTGAAGCCGGTGGTGTTGGTGTTGGCCAGGTTGTTGGAGACGACGGACATGCGCATCTGCTGCGCATCCAGGCCGGTCTTGGCGACCCACAATGCCTGATTCATGACGGATTCCTCTGCTGCTGGTGCCGGCCCTCAGGGCCTTTGCAGGATGTAATGCATGGCGCGTGCCAGAACGCCGTGTCGAATTTCCGGCGCAAGGCGTCAACCAATTCCTGTCGGAACACCTGTCGCGGAAACGGCAGGAGCGACCCAAATCGCGCCCCGGGCAGGCGGGCCGCGCGGTGCGGCCGTTGGTGAAGGCTGTGCAAGCGGTGTGCCAACGCCGGCCCGTGCCCGCGCCGGAATTCCGTCAGCCGCCCAGGCGCAGCAGGCTGTTGGCGCTGCGCGCGTTCTCGTCGCCGTGCTTGATTACCTGCACCTGCATTTCGTACTGCCGCTGCAGCTGGATCATCTGCACCAGCGCGCCGGCGGCGTCCACGTTGCTGCCTTCCAGCTGGCCGCTGTGCACGGTGGCACCCTGCGCC
>JAEWOJ010000063.1 GCA_023399815.1 Pseudomonadota bacterium
GGGTGCCGGCATGGCGCCCCAGCCAGCGCCGCAGCGGCGCCGGCACGCGCTGCAGCGCGCGCCAGTTGCGCAGCGCGCGCTGGTAGCGGGCATAGCCGAAGAACAGCTCGTCGCCGCCGTCGCCGGACAGGGCCACGGTGACGCCGCGCCGCGCCAGCCGCGCGACCAGCGCGGTCGGCACCTGCGAGGCATCGGCGAAGGGCTCGTCGAACATCGCCGGCAGCTCCGGCACCACCGCCAGCGCGTCGGCGCCGCTGACGTACAGCTCGGTGTGGTCGCAGCCCAGGTGGGTGGCCACTTCCTTTGCCAGCGGCGCCTCGTCGTGGTCCGAGCCCTCGAAGCCGATGCTGAAGCTGTGCACCGGCTTGGCGCTCTGCGCCTGCATCATCGAGGCGACCAGCCCCGAATCGGTGCCGCCGGACAGGAACACGCCCACCGGCACGTCGGCCACCATGCGCAGCGCCACGGCCTGGCGCAGCTGCCGGTCCAGCACTTCGGCGGCCTCGGCCTCGTCGCCGGCGAACGGTGCGGCCAGGCAGGCGGCCATGCGTTCGCGCGCATCCCAGTACGCCACCTGTGCCTGCTCGGGCCGGTGCGCCGCGGCGCCGGCGGCCACCGTGGCGGCGTCCAGGTGCAGCACGCGGCCCGGCATCAGCTTGAAGGCGCGTTCGTGGATGCAATACGGCGCCGGGATGTAGTCCAGCCGCAGCAGCAGTGCCAGCGCGTCGCGGTCGATGCCGTTGTCGAACACCGGATGGCGCCACAGCGCCTTCAGCTCGGAGCCGAACACCAGCGTGTCGCCGGCCCAGCCGTAGTACAGCGGCTTCTTGCCGACGCGGTCGCGGGCCAGCGACAAACGCCGCTCGCGGCGGTCCCACAGGGCGATGGCGAACATGCCGTTGCAGCGCCGCAGCGCCGCCTCCAGCCCCCACTGCACGATCGCCGCCAGCAGCACCTCGGTGTCGGAATGGCCGCGGAAGCCATGGCCGAGCGGTTCCAGCTCGGCGCGCAGCACGGCGAAGTTGTAGATCTCGCCGTTGTAGGCCAGCCAGTAGCGGCCATCGCTGGAGGCCATCGGCTGGTGGCCCAGCGGCGACAGGTCGAGGATGCTCAGCCGGCGGTGCGCCAGCGCCACGCCGGCGGCGGCATCGGCCCAGACACCGCGGTCATCCGGGCCGCGATGGGCCAGGGCATCGCCCATCGCGCCGGCCAGCGCCGACAGTTCCGCTTCCTGCAACCGCGCCTGCGATTGCAGGATTCCCGCCAGTCCACACATACGAATCGTTATCCACGCGCCAGCTCGGCTGCGGCGCTCACCACGTCATTGTCGCCCGGAAGCACCAGCAATGCGGCGCCGGCCAGCGGCGTGTAGGTGTCGGCGCCGGTCACCCGGCGCAGCGGCACGGCGCCGAAACCGGCCTCGACCAGCGCGGTGATCACGCCCTCGCCCACGCCGGCGCTGTGCCGGCCCTCGTCGAGCACGATGATGCGCCGGGCGCCGCGCGCCTGCCCGGCGATGTACGCCGCGTCGAGCGGCACCAGCCAGCGCAGGTCCACCACCCGCACCTTCCAGCCCTGCGCCGCCTCGATGGCCCGCGCCGCGCGCAGGCCCATCGGCACGCCGTTGCCGTAGGTGAAGATCACCAGGTCGTCGTTGCCCTCGCCGTAGACGCGGCCCTGCCCCAGTTCCAGCGCCTGCTCCGGCGCCGGGTACGGGAACAGCCACTGGCCGTCGCCGGGCTCGTACAGGTCCTTGGTCATGTACAGCGCGATCGGCTCCAGGAACACGCACACGCGGCCGTCCGCCTTCGACAGCGCCGCCAGCGTGCGCAGCATCATCGCCGCGTCGTCGCCGCGCGAGGGGCAGCCGACCACCAGCCCGGGGATGTCGCGGATCGCGGCGATCGAGTTGTCGTTGTGGAAATGGCCGCCGAAGCCCTTCTGGTAGCCCAGCCCGGCGATGCGGATCAGCATCGGGTTGCGGTACTGGTCGTTGGAGAAGAACTGCAGCGAGCAGGCCTCGCCGCGCACCTGGTCGAGGGCGTTGTGCAGGTAGGCCAGGTACTGGATCTCGGGCACCGGCAGCATGCCCATGTTGGCAAAGCCCTGCGCCATGCCCAGGATCATGGTCTCGTCCAGCAGGGTGTTGAACACCCGGCGCGGGCCGAACGCCTTGTGCAGGCCCTTGGTCACCGTGTAGACGCCGCCCTTCTGCGCCACGTCCTCACCGAACAGCAGGGTGTCCGGATACTTGCAGAACAGGTCATGCAGGGCCTGGTTGATCTGGATGGCCAGGTGCCGCGGCGGCAGGTTCTCCGGCAACGCGGCCTCGCTGCCGAACACCTGCAGGCGGCGCTCGCCGTAGTCGGCGCGCGCGGCCTCTCGGCGCACCGCCTCGGGCGTGTACGGCGCCAGCGGCGCCATCACGTCCTTCAGCGAGGTCAGGCGCGGGCGCTTGTCGGCGTCCTCGGCGGCGGCGAAGCAGCGCGCGCGGGTGCGCTCGTACAGTTCCAGCACCTCGTCGGCATTCATCACCCCGGATTCGACCGCGATCTGCGCGGACCTCAACAGCGGATCGCCCGCCTCCACCGCGCACAGTTCCTCCAGCGCACGCCATTCGATCTCGAAGTCGGTGCCGGCGTGGCCCATGATGCGGGTGGTGCGCAGGTGCAGGAAGGTCGGCCGGCGCGTGCGCCGGCAATGCTCGACCGCGCGCTGCACCTCGGCGTAGCCGGCGGCCAGGTCCAGGCCGTCGGCGAAGAAATAGTCCAGGTCCGGGCGGTTGCGGAAGCTCTCGGCGATCCAGCCGCTGGGCGTCTTCACCGAGATGCCGATGCCGTTGTCCTCGCACACGTACAGCACCGGCGCCGGCAGCTTCTGGTAGGCGGTCCACGACGCGGCGTTGAACGCGGTCTGCGCGGTGGCATGGTTGGCCGAGGCGTCGCCGAAGGAGCAGATGGCGATGCTGTCCTCGGGCACCGGCAACTGCAGGCCGAGCCGCTTGCCGGCCTCGATCGCCATCGCCGTGCCCAGTGCCTTGGGCAGGTGCGAGGCGATGGTCGAGGTCTGCGGCAGCACCCACAACGGCTTGCTGCCCCAGACCTTGTGGCGGCCACCGCTGGCCGGGTCCTCGGCGCTGGCGGCGAAGGACAGCGCCGAATCCATCACCGGATCGAGCTTTTTACCATCGGTGCCCGGCAGCTTGCGGAAGCGCTCGGCCATGAAGCCGCCGGAACGGTAGTGCAGGAACGCCGGGTCGGTATGGCGGGCGGCGCGCGCCACCATCGCATTGCCCTCGTGGCCGGACGAACCGATGGTGTAGAAGACCTTGTTCTGCACGCGCAGCACGCGCGCCATCAGGTCCAGGTGGCGGCTGACCAGCTGCGACTCGAACAGTTCGCGGAATCCCCTCGCGTCCAGTGCGCTGCCCGGCAGCACCGCCGCCTCGTCCTGCGGCGCGCCGGCCGGCCCCTGCCCCAGGCCCTTCACGAATTCGATGAAGTTGGTGTCGCAGATCTCGGCGCGGTTCAGGCCCTTCATGCGGGCCGGAATGGGATTGGGTACACGGGCGAACATCGGGCAGGACTCCACGGTGCAGACAGGTTTGGGGTGGGGACGGGTCAGGACGAAGCGGCGAGGTTGCGCAGCACCTCCGGCGGCGGGTCGGGCATGGCCACGAAGCCGGGCCGGGCGCGCACCGCCTGCAGCCAGCGGCCGATGGCCGGATAGGAAGACAGCGCGATGCCGCCGTCGGCGGCGACCGCGGTATAGGCGAACAGCGCGATGTCGGCGATGCCGTAGTCCGGCCCGGTGAACCAGTCGTGCGCCGACAGGTGGTGCTCCATCAGCGCGAGCGCTTCATGACCGCGCTCGCGCAGCCGCGGCAGTTCCTGCCGGCGCGGCGAATCCGGCGGCGTCCAGCCGCTGATGAAGCGCGCCACCGCGATGTACGGCTCATGGCTGTACTGCTCGAAGAACATCCACGACAGCGCCTGCGCGCGCTGCCAGCCGTCGGCCGGCAGGAACGGCGTGCCTTCGGCCAGCCAGAACAGGATCGCGTTGGATTCGACGAGCACGCGCCCGTCGCCGCGTTCGACCAGCGGCACCTTGCCGTTCGGATTGAGCGCGAGGAAGGCCGGCGTGCGGGTCTGGCCGCCGGCGCTGTCCACCTCGACCCAGCGATAGCGCGCGCCCAACTGTTCCAGCAACAGGCGCACCTTGTGGCAGTTGCCCGACGTGGACATGCCATACACCGTCAACGCAGCATCAGGATTGCTCAACGACACGCTTCCCCACACCGCCGACTGGCGGGCGATCCGGCCATCTGACCGGAACCGGGGCGGTTTGGTAAAGCTGCGACCGCAGCAAAATCCGCGAAAAATCCGGCGCAGGCTTCAGGCGCCGCGACCGACCAAGCCGCCTCCGGTCCCGCAGCCATCCGGCCAGCAGCGATGGATGCAGCTGAAACGATGCCTCAGCCGCGCGCCCGCCACGCCTGCCGCGATTGCCCCCACACCTCGACGTCGATCTCGTGCGGCGGCGGCAGGCGCGTCGCGCGCAGTACCCGCGAACCGAGCTTGCGCGCGACCGCCTGCGAGTTGCAGTTGTCCGGCACGATGGTGTGGATCATCTCGTCCCAGCCCAGCGCATCGAACGCCCAGTCGATGGCCGCGCTCGCGGCCTCCGGCGCGTAGCCGCGCCCCCAGCGGTCCGGCACGATGCCCCAGCCCACTTCCGGCCCCGGCCAGCCATGCGGCTGCCATGGCCCGACCCGGCCCACCCAGCGCCCGCTGTCCTTCTCGATCACCGAGAACATCGAATAGCCCAGCAGCTGCCAGCTGCCGGTCAACGTGGCCAGGCCGCGCCAGGCCACTGGCGGCGCCTGCACGCCGCCCAAGTGCTCCATCGCCACCGGATCGGCGCAGAACGCGGCGAAGGCGTCGAAATCCTCCGCCAACGGCGGCCGCAGCAGCAGCCGCTCGGTTTCCACGCGCAGGTCGAAAATGCTCATCGCAGGCCACCTCGTGTTTCCGGCACGCCACGCTACCACCGGCCCGGTGATTCAGGCCGTCATGCGCCCGCTGATCGCACCATAGGCCAGGCGTACGGTCTCGAACCCATGCTTGCGCTCCAGGCGGCGGACGATGAAATGCCCGCGCGCCATGTCCTGGTAGTAGCCGGTGAACAGGGTGTTCAAGGTGGCGCCGGCCACCGCGCCGATCACCGGCACCGCCTGCGCGGCGAATTTCTCCGACACCACCACGCCGAAGCGCGTGGCGACCTTCTCCACGACCCGCGCCAGCCACTTGCCGGCTTCCTTCGGCCCCAACCCGAGCAGCAGGCCATGGCTGCCGCTGAGCGTGGTGCCGGCCAGTTCGGCCGACAGGTGCCGCATCAGCTCGGTGGTGAAGCCGCGCGCCAGGTAATAGCCGGTTTCGCTGGCGTCGTCGCCGCCCGAATTGCCGCCCAGCGCGAACACTTCCAGGCAGGCCTGGCGGGTGGCGAAGTCGTCCAGGTCGAAGCCTTCGCTGCGCGCAATGTCGGCCACCGCGCGCATGATGATGGTGGTGGACAGCGGCAGTTCGAGCGCCAGCGCGGGCAGGCCGCCGGCGCCGCCCACCGCGCCGGACGCGGCGGCGGCCAGCTTGTGCAGGCGCGGCGAAGCCGGCTTGCCGGGCTGCTTTTTGTCCATGCTCCACAACGCGGCCTGCGCGGCCTTGTGGAGCGCGGCCTCGGCCGCGCCCTGGATGCGCCGGGAGACGCCCGCAGGCAGCCTGCGCACGGCGAATTCCAGCGGCGAACCGATCAGGTTGGCCATGCGCGCGCTGAGCGTCGGCGCTTCCAGCAGCGCCACCGCGCGCCGCAGGTCGGCCATGTCCTGCGGGCAATCGGCCAGCGGCAGCGCCAGTCCGCCCATCGCGCTCAGGCCGGTTCCGGCAAGCCCGGCAACCCGGCCAGCGCGCCCATGTACTGGCGGTAATGGCGCAGCTCGGCGATCGAGTCGTGCACGTCGCTCAGCGCGGTGTGGCTGGAGTTCTTGCCCACGCCGGCGGCGACCGTCGGCGCCCAGCGCCGGGCCAGTTCCTTGACCGTGGACACGTCGAGGTTGCGATAGTGGAAATAGCGCTCCAGGCGCGGCATCTGCCGGTGCAGGAAACGGCGGTCCTGGCAGATGGAGTTGCCGCACATCGGCGATGCGCCGGCCTTGATCCAGTCCTGCAGGAAGGCGATGGTCCGCGCCTCGGCCTGGCCCATGCCGACATCGCTGTCGACCACGCGCTGCCACAGGCCCGAACGGCGGTGCTGGTTGCGGTTCCACTCGTCCATCGCCTCCAGCGTCGCCAACGGATGGGCGATGGCGAACTCGGGGCCTTCGGCCAGCACGTTGAGCTGGGCATCGGTGACCACGGTGGCGATCTCGATGATCGAATCGTTGTCCGTGTCCAGCCCGGTCATTTCCAGATCGATCCAGATCAACCGGTCGTTGCCTGTGCTGTTGTCCGTCATGTAGCGCCTCGTGCAGGGGACCGGCGGCAACGGCGCCGGCCGGGATATCGGGCGCCCATGATACGCCGCCGCGCTCGCCGGGCCGTGCCCGCCGGCGATCCCTCAGTCGCCATCGGCCGGCAGCAGCGGCCGGCCGCGCTTGGCGCGGAAGTAGTTGGTCAGGCGCAGGCTCGCCTCGCGCGCCAGCACGCCGCCGGCGACCTCGACGCGGTGGTTGTGGCGCGGGTCGCCCAGCAGGTCGAACACGCTGCCGCAGGCGCCGGTCTTCGGATCGGCGGCGGCATACACCACCCGCGCCACCCGCGCGTGCACCAGCGCCATCGCGCACATCGCACACGGTTCCAGGGTCACGTACAGCGTGCAGCCGACCAGCCGGTGGTTGCCGAGCCGGGCGCCGGCCTCGCGCATCGCCACGATCTCGGCATGCGCGCTGGGATCGTGGCGGGCGATGTTGAGGTTCCAGCCCTCGCCCAGCAGTTGCCCGTCGGCGCCGACCAGCGCCGCGCCCACCGGGATCTCGTCGAACTCGCGCTGCGCGCGCTCGGCCAGCGCCAGCGCGTGGCGCATCCAGCGGGCATCGGTTTCGGGATCATGGGCGGCGGTAACGGTGTTCATCATGCGCATCGGGAGGGGGAAGGCACGCCGGCATGGCGCAGGTGCACGAGCGGATACGGCCGCCCCTGGCCATCGAGCGGCGACCAGCCGGTCTCGACGAAACCCAGTCGCTTGTAGAACGCCAGCGCCTGCGGATTCTGCGCGTTGACGTCGGTGCCCAGGCGCGGATGCTCGCGCAGCGCCTGTTCCACCAGCAGGCGCCCCAGCCCGCGGCCGTGATGCGCCGGGTCGACGAACAGCGCTTCCATGTGGCCGTCCATGACCAGCATGAAGGCCAGCGGCAGGTCGTCGGCGTCCACCGCCAGCAGCAGCGGCGCATGGGGAAGGAAAGCGCGCACCTCGGCATCGATGGCCTGCCGGTCGTCGGCGCCGAGGAAGGAGTGCGTGGCATCGACGGCGCGGCGCCAGAGATCGATGATCCGGGCGCCGTCTTGCGGGCGCGATGGACGCAGTGTCGGCATGGTTCGGAGTCCGCAAGAGTCCCGGCAGGGCGCCCGGCGCGGCATGCGCCCGGGCCGTCGGGATGGCGGGCAGAGTGGGATTCGAACCCACGGAAGGTTTGACCCTTCGCCGGTTTTCAAGACCGGTGCCTTAAACCGCTCGGCCATCTGCCCGTGACTGTCGTGCCGATGCCTGCGCACCGGCCAGGGGCGCGCATTCTCGCACGCCCCCGCGGCTTTTGCCCAACCGCCCTGCTCAGCCGGCCTCGATCGCCAGCGCCCCCATCGCCGAGGCGCGGATCTTCTCCTTGGCGCGCTCGCAGGCACCGCCGCAGTCCAGGCGCGAGGCCTCCAGTTGCGGCGGCAGATGCTCGGCCAGGAAGTCGATGAACACCCGCACCGCCGGCAGCAGCCCGCGGCGCGAGGCGAACACCGCATGGCAGATGCCCTGCGGCAGCGACCAGTCCGGCAACACCACTTCCAGTTCCCCGTTGCGCACCGCTTCGGCGCAGACCGTTTCCGGCAGCATGGTGATGCCGAAACCGTCCTTGACCATGCTCTGCAACAGCGGGAAATCGAAGCCGGCCACGCGCGGCTGCAGATCCACGCGGCTGACCACGCCACCGGGGCCATGCAGTTCCCAGCGCTGCCGCGCCTCGTCCTCGCTGATGCTCAGGGTGACGTGGTGGGCCAGGTCTTCCGGCGTCTTCGGCCGGCCGGCGCGGTCCAGGTACCTGGGGCTGGCCACCAGCAGTTCCTGCACCTGGCCGAAGCTGCGCATCACCAGGCTGCCGTCGTCGTCCAGCCGCGAGCGCACCCGCAGCGCCACGTCGTAGCCTTCGTTGATGATGTCCACGCGGCGGTTGCTGATGTTCAGCTGCAGGCGCACCTTCGGGTACTGCTCCAGGAACTTCGGCAGCAGCTTGGGCAGCTGCATCTGCGCCAGCGACACCGGCACGCTGGCGCGTACCAGCCCGCGCGGCTCGGCGCTGAGGCGGTCCACCACCTCGCGCGCGGCCTGCGCCTCGGCCAGCATGGTCTGCGCATGGCGGTGCACGCTCATGCCCACGTCGGTCACCGCGAAGCGGCGGGTCGAGCGCTGCAGCAGGCGCACGCCCAGGTCGGTTTCCAGTTGGCTGATGCGCCGGCTCAGGCGCGATTTGGGGATGCCCAGTGCCCGCTCGGCGGCCGCGAAGCCGCCATGGTCCACCACCATCGCGAAGTAGTAGAGGTCGTTGAGGTCCTGCATGGATTGATCCCACAACTGGAACGAATCGCAAGATTCAACCACCTTTGTCCTGATTTTACAAATCAGGCTGCAAACGGTCCGATATGACGCAGCGCCCGGCAAGAGCGTGCAGGAACGTGCAGGAACGTGTAGGAGCGACGCCAGTCGCGATGGGGCTTGCGCATTGAACCCCGTTGAACCCCGCGCCATGGATGTG
>JAEWOJ010000021.1 GCA_023399815.1 Pseudomonadota bacterium
GTGCCGGCACCGTGGCCGGCGATTCGGGCACGGCTGCCGGCAGCGGGGCCGGTACCGGACGCCCTTCCAGTGCAGCGCGGGCGCGCTGGGCCTCGTCACTGACGCGCCGCTGCTCCTCGGCCTTGGCGCTGGCGGCCAGTTCGGCGTCGGACATCTGCACTTCCTCGCCGGGCAGCAGTGTGTAGAAGTCGTACTGCGTGGCCGGCTTGGCCGGCTCGCTGGCCTTGGCCGAACGCGGTGCTTCCACCGCGGCATCGATGTCGGCGTCGGCCACTGGGGCAGGCTGCGCATCCGGGTTCGGCTGCGGGCCGACCCGAAGGAAGCCGTCGCCATCCTTCTTGAACACGTTGGGCGCAGCGAGGAACACCACGGCGGCGATCGCTGCACCGGCTACCAGCCACACCCAGCCGGGCGTGTCGCTGCCGCTGTTGCGTCGCGCCTGGCTCTTGCCACGTCGTGCTGCCATTTACTGCATCTCCTCGCTTACATCTTTTCCGGGGCACTGACGCCCAGGACATTCAGGCCGTTGGCCAGGGCCTGGCGCGCGGCGCAGGCAAGGGTGAGTTTGGCGTTGCGCGCGGCAGCGTCGTCCACCAGCACCGGCGTCCCGTGATACCACGTGTGGAAAGCATTGGCCAATTCACGCAGGTACTGCGCAACCAGGTGCGGTTCCAGGGCCAGACCGGCGGCTTCGACCACTTCCGGATAACGCGAGATCTCGTTCATCAGCTCCAGCGAGGCGGCGTCGTCGAGCAGCGACAGCGCTGCCAGACCCTCGGCCTGGGAGTACACCAGGCCCTTCTCCTGCGCCTGGCGCAGCAGCGAGCAGACGCGCGCATGTGCGTACTGCACGTAGAACACCGGGTTGTCGTTGCTCTGCTGGCGGGCCAGGTCGATGTCGAAGGTCAGCTGCGAATCGGGCTTGCGCGCGATCAGGAACCAGCGGGTCGCATCGCGACCGGCTTCCTCGATCAGGTCGCGCAGGGTGAAGTAGCTGCCGGCACGCTTGGACAGCTTCACTTCCTCGCCGCCGCGCATGACGGTGACCATCTGGTGCAGCACGTATTCCGGCCAGCCCTTCGGGATGCCGACGTCCAGCGCCTGCAGGCCGGCCCGCACGCGCGCCAGCGAGCCGTGGTGGTCGGCACCCAGCTCGGTGATCGCGCGCTCGTAGCCGCGCTGCCACTTGGACAGGTGGTAGGCCACGTCCGGCAGGAAGTAGGTGTAGGTGCCGTCGGACTTGCGCATCACGCGGTCCTTGTCGTCACCGAAGTCGGTCGAGCGCAGCCACAGCGCGCCGCCCTCCTCGTAGGTATGGCCGGAGGCGACCAGCTGGTCCACCGCCTCGGCGACCTTGCCGTCCTTGTACAGCGAGCTTTCCAGGAAGTAGATGTCGAAATCCACGCCGAACGCGGCCAGGTCCAGGTTCTGCTCGTTGCGCAGGTAGGCCACAGCGAAGCGGCGGATGGCCTCGATGTCCTCGGCATCCTTGGCGCCGACCACCTGGCTGCCTTCCAGTTCGACGGTCTGGCCGAGCAGGTAGGCCTTGGCGACGTCGCTGATGTATTCGCCGTTGTAGGCTTCGGCCGGCCACTGGGCGTCGCCTGGCTTGAAGCCGCGCGCGCGGGCCTGCACCGAGCGGGCCAGGTTCTCGATCTGCACGCCGGCGTCGTTGTAGTAGAACTCGCGCTTGGCGTTCCAGCCGTTGGCTTCCAGCACGCGGGCGATGCAGTCGCCGATGGCGCCGGCGCGGCCGTGGCCGACGTGCAGCGGGCCGGTCGGGTTGGCCGAGACGTATTCGACGCCGACGCTGTGGCCGTTGCCGCTCAGGTTGCGGCCGTAGTCCGCGCCTTCGCGCAGCACGCTGGCCACTTCGCGCTGGTAGGCCACCGGCGCCAGCTTGAAGTTGATGAAGCCCGGACCGGCGATCTCGACGCTGACGACGTCGTCGCTGGCCGGCAGCGCGGCGACCAGCGCCTGCGCCACGGCGCGCGGGTTGCTGCGCGCGGCCTTGGCCAGCAGCATCGCGGCATTGGTGGCGAAGTCGCCGTGTTCGCGGGTCTTGGGTCGTTCGACCACGAAATCCGGCGGCAGGGTGTCGGCAGGCAGGGTGCCGTTGGTACGCAAGGCCTCGATGCCTTGGCCGATCAGGGCGCGGAGTAGGGGTTTCACGTGACGGTCTGCTTGGAGCGCGGAACTGCGCATTTTACCCGACCGGCGGGGTGGCCGCTCCGGCCGGTTCAGGAATGTTGCGTCGGGGGACCTGCACGGCGGCCGCCAGGACCGCCACGGGCGCCACGCAGGGGCTGGCGGCCTCCTGCAGCGCCGGGCAAGCCGTGTGCTGTGCCCCGCGGGCTTTCCCGGCCGTGTCCCGGCGGGCGTGGCCCCGCGCTACATCCAGCCGCGGGAGGCCAGCGATGCCGGCCGGCCGTCGCCGATGACGAAATGATCCAGCAGGCGTACCTCCACCAGGGCCAGCGCCTCGCGCAGGCGGACGGTGACGGCGTGGTCGGCGGCCGAGGGTTCCGCGCTGCCGGACGGGTGGTTGTGGCCGACGATCACCGCCGCGGCGTTGTGCGCCAGCGCCCGCCGCACCACCTCGCGCGGATGCACCTCGACCCCGTCGATGGTGCCGCGGAACAGTTCCTCGAAGGCCAGCGCCCGGTGGCGGGTGTCGAGGAACAGGGCGGCGAACACCTCGTGCGGCTGCGGCCGCAGGCGCTGGGCGAAGTAGCGCCCGGCCGAATCCGGATCGGTCAGGGTGGTGCCCCGTTCCAGGTCGGAGGCGAGATGGCGCTGGCCCAGCTCCAGCGCCGCCACCAGCATGCAGGCCCGCGCCGGGCCCAGCCCCGGAAGCCGCGCCAGTTCGCGCGCGCTGCGGTCCAGCAGCTGCCGCAGCGGGCCGTGCACCAGCAGCAGTTCGCGCGCGGTCTGCACGGCATCGCGGCCGGGCAGGCCGGAGCCGAGGAAGATCGCCAGCATTTCCGCATCCGACAGGGCGCCGGCGCCGTGTGCCAGCAGCTTTTCGCGGGGACGCTCGGCGTCGGGCCAATCACGGATGTGCATGCCTGCAGATTGGCCGCGCACCCTGCACAAGGTAATAAGCCGTCGCGAACCCTTCGGGTAAGCTAAAGATTCTTGTGCAGGTAGGATTTTCCACGTGACCGGCTTTCCCCACAGTGTCCACGCGCCGTCCCGGCCGCTGGACGGACAGAAGCTGCTGCTGTGCGTCGGCGGCGGCATCGCCGCCTACAAATCGCTGGAACTGGTGCGCCGTCTGCGCGACGCCGGCGCCCGCGTGCAGGTGGCGATGACCGACGGCGCCCAGCAGTTCGTCACGCCGTTGAGTTTCCAGGCCCTGTCCGGCCAGCCGGTCCGCACCACGCTGTGGGACAGCGCCGCCGAGCAGGCGATGGGCCACATCGAGCTGGCGCGCTGGGCCGACCGCATCGTCATCGCCCCGGCCACCGCCGACCTGCTGGCGCGGCTGGCCCACGGCCATGCCGACGACCTGGTGACCACGCTGTGCCTGGCCACGACCGCACCGCTGACGGTGTGCCCGGCGATGAACCACCGCATGTGGCTGCACCCGGCCACGCAGGCCAACATCGCGCTGCTGCGCGAGCGCGGTGCGCAGGTGATCGGGCCGGAGGACGGCCCGCTGGCCGAAGGCGAATCCGGCCCGGGCCGGCTGAGCGAGCCGGAGGCGATTGTCTTGGCGCTGGCCGGCGATCCCGCGCCCGCGGCGCCGGCCATGCCGGACCGGCTGCAGGGCATGCGCGTGCTGATCAGCGCCGGCCCCACCTACGAGGACCTGGACCCGGTGCGCTATGTCGGCAACCGCTCCAGCGGCAAAATGGGCTACGCGCTGGCGGCGGCCGCGGCGCGCCGGGGCGCGCAGGTGGTGCTGGTCAGCGGGCCGGTGCAGCTGCCGACGCCGGCCGGCGTGCAGCGGGTGGACGTGCGCTCGGCCGCGCAGATGCGCGAGGCGGTGCTGTCGGCGCTGCCGGCGGACATCTACATCGGCGCGGCGGCGGTGGCCGACTACACGCCGCGCCAGGTCGCGCAGCAGAAGCTGAAGAAGACCGCCGGCAGCCAGACCCTGACGCTGGAGCTGGTGCGCACCCCGGACATCCTGGCCGAGGTGGCCGCGCAGGAGCAGATGCGGAAACTGGTCGTCGGCTTCGCCGCCGAGACCCACGACGTCGAGAAGTACGCCCGCGGCAAGCTCGCCGACAAGCACCTGGACCTGATCATCGCCAACCAGGTCGGCATCGCCGGCGGTGGCTTCGAGAGCGACCAGAACGCGGCCGTCGCCTACTGGAACGATGGCCAGCGCGCCTTCCCGGGCACCGCCAAGACGCAGCTGGCCGAACAGCTGCTGGACCTGATCGCCGAGAGGTTGGACGCATGAGCCTGGATACCGCATTGCAGCCCCTGCAGGTAAAGCTGCTGGACCCGCGTTTCGGCGATACCTGGCCGCTGCCGGGCTACGCCACCGCGGCCAGCGCCGGCATGGACCTGCGCGCGGCGACCGAGGCGCCGATGACGCTGGAACCCGGCGACGCGGCGCTGCTGCCCAGCGGCATCGCCATCCACATCGCCGATCCCGGCCTGTGCGCGGTGGTGCTGCCGCGCTCGGGGCTGGGCCATCGCCACGGCATCGTGCTGGGCAACGGCACCGGCCTGATCGATGCCGATTACCAGGGACCGCTGCTGATCAGCGTGTGGAACCGCGGCCGCGAGCCGTTCACCATCGAGCCGGGCGACCGCATCGCGCAACTGGTGGTCATGCCGATCGCACGGGTGGCCTTGCAGGTGGTGGATACTTTCGTCGACAGTGCGCGTGGAACGGGTGGATTCGGCCACACCGGAGTGCGCTGACAGGGGAATCGCACGATGAGCCAAGAGAACGAAAGCCGGCGTCCGCGCGTCGCGCTGGGCCGCTCGACGCCGTTGCTGGCGGCCCTGCTGGTGCTGCTGTCCGGCTGGTTCGGCTGGGGCGCCTTCGGGCAGTGGCGGCAGGCCGATACCGGCAGGGCGCTGGAGCAGGCGCGCGACCAGGCGGTCGCCGACCTGCAGCAGGCCATCGCCGCGCAGACCGGGCAGTTCGCCCGGCAACTCGAACTGGAGCCGGTCAAGGCCGCCCTGGCCAGCGGCGACGCCACCGCGGCGGCGGCCGCGCTGCGCGAGAAGTGGAGCGGCGTGGACGACGCGCACGTGTTCGACGGCACGCTGGCCGATGCCTATGCCGACCCGGCCGCGTTCGGCTATTCGCGCCTGGCCCTGCTGGAACTGGCGATGAGCGAGGGCAAGCCGGTGGCGCGCGTGGTGCGCGACGGCAACGGGCCGCGCCTGGGCCTGGCGGCGCCGGTGCGGTTGCAGGACCGGGCAGCGGTTGCCTACGTGCGCCAGCCGCTGACCCGGTTGAGCGCGGTGTTCGATGCGCTGGAGTCGCCGGACACCGCCTTCCTTGGCCTGCGCCAGGGCGGATTCACTGTGCTGCGCAAGGGCGACGCCGCGCTGGGCAACGGCGCCGACGCGCTGGCGCGGCCGGTGGCCGATACCGGCCTGCGCGTGGTGGCTGAAGTCCCGGACCTGCAGGCAGGCCCCCTGGAACTGGGGGCGGTGGCCTGCGCGGTCGTTTCGCTCCTGATGCTGGCGACGGCCGTGCTGCTGCTGGTGGGCCGCAAGCGCCTGCGCCTGCCGACGCTGCGCCGTAGCGGCGATCCGGCGGGCGCCGACGATGGCGTCACCCTGAGCGAAGCGCTGGCGCAGGAGCCGTTGCCGGCAGCGCCTGGCGCCGCGCGGGAAAGCGGGGGCGACGACGAAACGAGCGCGCCCGTGGCCGAAGCCGTGGCCGTGGCGCCGGGCATCTTCCGCGCCTACGACATCCGCGGCGTGGTCGGCAGCGAGCTGACTCCGGCGGTGACGACGCTGATCGGCCAGGCCATCGGCAGCGCCATGCAGGAGCAGGGGCTGCGCGACGTGGTGGTCGGCCGCGATGGCCGCCTGTCCGGCCCGGAACTGTCCGCGGCGCTGATCGACGGCCTGCGCCGCGCCGGCTGCGAGGTCATCGACATCGGCCTGGCGCCGACCCCGGTGGTGTACTTCGCCGCCTACCACCTGCGCGCGGGCAGCTGCGTGGCGGTGACCGGCAGCCACAACCCGTCGGACTACAACGGCTTCAAGATCGTCATCGGCGGCGAAACGCTGTCCGGCGAGGCGATCACCGACCTGTACCAGCGCATCGCCGAGGGCCGCCTGCGGCGCGCCGACGCACCAGGCGGGCTGCAGCAGCGCGAGGTCATCGCCGACTACGTGCAGCGCATCGCCGACGACGTGCAGCTGGACCGTCCGCTCAAGGTGGTGGCCGACGCCGGCAACGGCGTCGCCGGTGCGGTCGCGCCGCAGCTGCTGGAAGCCATCGGCGCCGAGGTGATCCCGCTGTACTGCGAGGTCGACGGCGAATTCCCCAACCACCACCCGGACCCGAGCGACCCGCACAACCTCGAGGACCTGGTGCAGATGGTCAAGCGCTTCGACGCCGACCTCGGCCTGGCCTTCGACGGCGACGGCGACCGCCTCGGCGTGGTGACCCGGGAAGGCCGGATCGTGTTCGCCGACCGCCTGCTGATGCTGTTCGCCGCCGACGTGCTGGCGCGCAACCCCGGCGCGCTGGTGATCTACGACGTGAAGTGCACCGGCAGGCTGTCCGACTACATCCTGCGCAACGGCGGCAGCCCGATGATGTGGAAGACCGGGCACTCGCTGATCAAGGCGCGCATGCGCGAGACCGACGCCGAGCTGGCCGGCGAGATGAGCGGCCACTTCTTCTTCAAGGAGCGCTGGTACGGTTTCGACGACGGCCTGTACGCGGCTGCGCGCCTGCTGGAAATCCTCGCCCAGCGCGAGGAGGACGCATCCGAGGTGTTCGCCGAGCTGCCCGACGCGATCGCCACGCCGGAACTGAAGGTGGCGGTGGCCGAAGGCACCCAGCATGCGCAGGTGGCCCTGATCGTGGCCGCCGCGCAGGCCGAGGACTCGCCGTTCGCCGGCACCCGCCTATCCACCATCGACGGCCTGCGCGCCGATTTCAGCGACGGCTGGGGCCTGGTGCGCGCCTCCAACACCACCCCGGTGCTGGTGCTGCGCTTCGAGGCCGACGACGAGGCCGCACTGGAGCGGATCAAGGACCTGTTCCGCGAACAGCTGCGGCAGGTGCTGCCCGGCGCCGAACTGCCGTTCTGACGCAGCCACCGTACCGGTCACCCCCTGTAGGAGCGACGACAGTCGCGACCTTGGCTTTCCCGGTGAAACCCGGTCGCGACTGTCGTCGCTCCTGCCGCAATTCTTTCGGCGCAGCGCGGCTGACGGCTTATCTGCTGCCGGTGCCGAGCAACGGCCGGCACCTGCCGCCGGGAGGTCAATCCTGCACGGCGGCCCCGCCATCGGCCGGCGCGGCAATCCCCTTGAGCTCGCGGTAGCGGGCCAGGGTCTCGGCGATTTCCACGTCCAGCGTCCTGCGCTGCTGCTCGAAGGCCGCCTGCAGGCGCAGTTGGGCGAGCAGTTCGTTGTGGCGCTGGCGGATGCCCTCGACCTGCTTGTCGGCCACCTTCTGCCCGGCCAGTTCGTGGTCGCCGGCGATGGACAGCTGGGTGGCCAGCGCTTCGCGCAGGCTGGCCACGTTGTAGATGGCCGTCTTGATGTTGTTGTCGACGATGGCCGCGCGCTCGTTGAACACGCGGCGCAGCGCATCCTCGCTGCCATAGGTGGACAGCATCGCCTGCTCGGTGCGCTTGCGCGTCTCCACCGCCGCCGCGTCCACCTGGGCCTGCGCCGCGGCCAGCGCGGCGTCGGCCAGTTCCTCGGCGGTGAGCGCGCGCTGCACCTCGGCGCTGCGCAGGCCGCTGCGCGCGTTGAACTCCTCGCGCGCGTTGTTCACCGCCTCGGCCGGCAGCGTGTCCGAGCAGATCCGGCGCCCGCCCTCGTCCCAGCAGTACAGCTTCTTGCCGGAATCGGCCGGCTTGTTCTGCGCCAGCCCCGGCGAGGCCAGCGCGGCCAGTACCAGCAGCGCGCCGGCACCGGCGATGGACGGATTCGGCTTCATGGCAGCCCCCTGCGCTCAGCCCGTGGGATTGCTTCCGTAACGGGCCCGGTAGGCCAGCAACGGTTCGCGGTAGCCGACAAGTTCCGGGTTCCCGGAGGCGAATGCAAGCAGGTCGGCGAGGTTGGCCACGGCGATCACCGGGATGCCGGTCTCGGCGGCCACCGCCTGCGCGGCGGAACGGCGGTCGTCCTCCGAGGCGATCTCCTGGCGGTCCAGCGCGACCACGATGCCGGCGGGGATGCCGTTGGCGGCGCGGATGATGGCCAGCGCCTCGCGGATGGCGGTGCCGGCGGTGATCACGTCGTCGACGATCAGGATGCGCTTGCCGGCCATGTCGGCGCCGATCAGGGTGCCGCCCTCGCCGTGGTCCTTGGCTTCCTTGCGGTTGAAGGTCAGCGGCAGGTTGCGGCCGCGGTGCGAGAACTCGCAGGCGATGGCGGTGGCCAGCGGGATGCCCTTGTAGGCCGGGCCGAACAGCTGGTCGAAAGCGACCCCGGACGCTTCGACCGCGTCGGCGTAGCAGTTGCCCAGCTGGGCCAGCGCCAGGCCGGTGTCGAAACGGCCGGCGTTGAAGAAATAGGGGCTTGCCCGCCCGGACTTGAGGGTGAACTGGCCGAAACGCAGGGCGTCGGCGTTCAGCGCCAGCTGCAGGAAGCGGGAACGGTGGTCACTCATGTGGTGCGCTTTCTTGTCGTCTATAGAAGGTGTCTAGGGTAAAGCATGGCTTCGGGGAATGCTGGCGCGGGCGGTATGCTGTGCCGTCCCGGCCCAGTCAGCGGTTTTCCATGCGCATCATCAGCTTCAACGCCAACGGCATCCGTTCGGCCACCACCAAGGGTTTCTCGGAATGGTTCGCGGGCCAGCAGGCCGACGTGCTGTGCCTGCAGGAGACCAAGGCGCAGGAGTCGCAGCTGGCCGACCCGCTGTTCCGCCCCGACGGCCACCACTGCTTCTACCGCGACGCCGTCACCAAGAAGGGCTACAGCGGCGTGGCGATCTGGAGCCGGCGCGAGCCGGACGAGGTCCGCACCGCGCTGGGCTGGGCGCCGTTCGACGACGAGGGCCGCTACATCGAGGCGCGCTTCGGCAACCTGAGCGTGGTGTCCTTCTACATCCCGTCCGGTTCCTCGGGCGAACTGCGCCAGGGCTTCAAGTTCGAGGTGATGGACTGGCTGCGGCCGATCCTCGCCCAGTGGCTGGCCAGCGGCCGCGACTACGTGCTGTGCGGGGACTGGAACATCGTCCGCAGCGCGCTGGACATCAGGAACTGGAAATCCAACCAGAAGAACTCCGGCTGCCTGCCGGCCGAGCGCGACTGGCTCAACGGCCTGTGCGCCGACCTGCCCGGCGACGGCGACCCGGCCGGCGGGCGCGGCTGGGTGGACGCCTACCGCGCGCTGCACCCGCAGGGCCAGGACTACACGTGGTGGAGCAACCGCGGCGCGGCGCGCGCCAACAACGTCGGTTGGCGCATCGACTACCAGTTCGCCACCCCCGGCCTGCGCGAACGCCTGCGCGGCTGCTCGATCTACCGCGACGAGCGCTTCTCCGACCATGCCCCCTTCACCGTGGACTACGACCTGTGAGCGAAGCCGCGGTGAGGCGCCGCCAGGGCTGGCGCGAAGTGCTGGGCAACCTGCGCCAGCGCAAGGTGCTGGCGATGCTGCTGCTGGGCTTCAGCTCCGGGCTGCCGATCTACCTGGTCGGCAACACGCTCGGCTTCTGGATGCGCAAGGAAGGCATCGAGCTGGACACCATCGGCTTCCTGTCCTGGGTCGGCCTGGCGTATTCGATGAAGTTCCTGTGGGCGCCGATCGTCGACAAGACCGACGTGCCGCTGCTGGGGCGGATGCTGGGGCGCCGGCGCGGCTGGATGCTGCTGTCGCAGCTGGTCGCCGCGCTGGCGCTGGTGGGCATGGCGCTGGTGCAGCCCAAGGGCGGCAACATGGTCGTGCTGGGCATGGCGATGGAGCACCTGCTGGTGTTCGGCGTGCTGGCTACCGTGGTGGCCTTCGCCTCGGCGACGCAGGACATCGTCATCGATGCCTGGCGCATCGAGAGCGCCAGCAGCAGCGAGCAGCTCGGCCTGCTGACCGCGTCCTCGACGCTGGGCTACCGCACCGCGCTGCTGGTCACCGACGCGCTGATCCTGATCGTCGCCGCGCGCGTGGGCTGGCAGGTGTCCTACGAGGTCATGGCCGCGCTGATGGGCCTGGGCGTGGCCGCGGTGGTGCTGGCGCACGAGCCGACGCGGGCGGTGATCGCCGCGCACGACCAGGTCGCCCGCCTGTGGACGCCGCGCGGCCTGTTCGATGCGCTGGTCGGCCCGTTCGTGATGTTCTTCCGCGAGCACCGCAGCGGCGCGCTGCTGATCCTGGCGGCTATCAGCATCTATCGCATGGCCGACTTCGTGATGGGGCCGATGGCCAATCCGTTCTACGTGGACCTCGGGCTGGACGAGGACACCGTGGGCGCGGTGCGCGGTTCGGTCGGGCTGGTCGCCACCTTCATCGGCATCGCCCTGGCCGGGCTGGTGTCGGTGCGCTGGGGCGTGATGGCGACGCTGCTGATCGGCGCGGTCCTGGGCCCGTGCTCGAACCTGGCCTTCGCGTGGCTGGCCTGGATCGGCCCCGGCAAGCTGGCGTTCGCGGCCGCGATGGCGGTGGACAACTTCTCCAGCGGCTTCGCCGGCACCGCGCTGATCGCCTACATGTCCAGCCTGACCAGCATCGGCTACACCGCCACCCAGTACGCCCTGCTCAGTTCGTTCTACGCGATGCCGGGCAAGGCGCTGAAAGGCTTTTCGGGCATGACCGTGCAGTACCTGGCGCAGGGGCGCACTCTGCTCGAGGGCTATGCCTGGTTCTTCGTCGGCACCGCGCTGCTGGCGGTGCCGGTGCTGCTGCTGTGCCTGGCGCTGGCGGCGATGCAGGCGCGCAAGGCGGCCGTACCCGGCTCCTGAGGGGCGAATTGCCGAGACGTTCTCTTTTTTCGCGTTGAATCCCGCTCCGCCCTCGTCGATGATGCCGGCGGGGGATCCGCCGGATTGCGGGCGTGACTGACATGGCCGAAGTGACCTTGCGGGACATCGACCCGCTGCTGCTCGAACGCATCCGTCGTTTGTCGGTGGCGCGTGGCTGGACGCGCGAATACACCTGCACGGTGTTGCTCGAGCAAGGGCTGTTCGCCTGCGAGCATGAAATGAGCCACGGCTTCGAGCACCCGGAAGTGGATGTGCTGTCCGAAGCCATCCATGCCTTGCAGGCACTGCCTGCCGGCGCCGAGTTCGGTTGAGCGGGCGGGCAGTGTCCCGCCGGGCGCCTTTGTGGATGCGGGACTCGCCCCGCATGACGTTTCATCCGAGGAAGCCCCGCGCACGGAACGCCGACGCGGCGCGCTGCCGTGGCCTCAGGCCGGATGGATGGCCCCGAGAATCCGCGGCCCGCGCGCGCCGCTGACGCTGGGCAGATTGCCCGGCCGCCCGGCCAGCGTTTCGCGTGCCAGCCAGGCGAAACCCATCGCCTCCATGTAGTCGGGATCGAGCCCGTGTTCGGCGCTGGAGACCACCGTCACGCCGGGCAGCCGGGCGCCGATCCGTTGCAGCAGCGCCGGGTTGCGCACGCCGCCGCCGCATACCAGCAGCCGCTTCGCTCCGGGCAGGTGCGCCAGCAGCGCATCGGCCACCGTGGCGGCGGTGAGTTCCAGCAGGGTGGCCTGCACGTCGGCAGGCGCCAGCGGTTCGCCGCCGATCCGCGCATCCACCCAGTCCAGGTGGAACTGCTCGCGCCCGGTGCTCTTGGGCGGCGGCAGTGCGAACCAGGGATCGTCCAGCAGGCGCGCCAGCAGCTCCGCATCCACCTGGCCGCTGGCGGCGAAGGCGCCGTCGGCGTCGAACGCGGTGCCGCGATGGCGCTGGCACCATCCATCCAGCAGCGCGTTGGCCGGCCCGGTATCGAATCCGCGCAGGCTGCCGTCGCGGGCGAGCAGGCTCAGGTTGGCGATGCCGCCCAGGTTGAGCACCGCCCGGTCCTCGTCGGCGCTGCCCAGCATGGCCAGGTGGAAGGCCGGCATCAGCGGCGCACCGTGGCCGCCGGCGGCCACGTCGCGGCGACGGAAGTCGGCCACGGTGGTGATGCCGGTCAGTTCGGCGATGCGGTTGGCGTCGCCGATCTGCCAGGTGAAGGCGGGATCGGAAGTGGGACGGTGGCGGATGGTCTGCCCGTGCGAGCCGATCGCCTGTACCCGCGCGCGGTCGATGCCGGCCCGCTCCAGCAACCCGTTGGCCGCGGCGGCGAAGGCGATGCCGACCTCGGCATCCAGCTGCCCGAGCGCGTCCAGCGACACCGGTTCGCGTCCCTGGCCCAGTGCGATCAGCGCGGCGCGGGTTTCCGGCTCCCAGTCGAAGGTATGCCCATGCACGAAACGGCAGCCGCCTGCGGCCGGAAACTGCACCAGCGCGGCATCGATGCCGTCGGCGCTGGTGCCGGACATCAGGCCAATGAACAGGGGCAGCTGCGGATCGACGGGCGCCATGCGGGGGCCGGAAAAGAAGAAGGGCAGGGAAGCTTCGAGGCTCCCTGCCCTGGTCGTCAATGCGGCGGATCGTCGATCAGCCGCGCTTGTTCCTGGCTGGCGGCGTCGCGGCGCTCGCCGTGGTGGTGGCCGGCTTGCCCTTGCCGGCATCGGCATAGAGCAGTTCCTCCATGCCCTGGATGCGCGCCAGCGCCGGCGAGGTCTGCGCGCGGAACGCGGCCAGTTCGGCGCCCTTCAACGGCTCCGGCGGCGGCATCGTCACCGACAGCGGATTGCGGTGTTCGCCGTTGACGCGGAATTCGTAGTGCAGGTGCGGGCCAGTCGCCATGCCGGTGGAGCCGACGTAGCCGATCACCGTGCCCTGGTTCACGCGCTGCCCGGTCTTGATGTTGCCGAAGCGCGACATGTGCCCGTACAGGGTGGTGTAGCCGCGGCCGTGGTCGAGGATCACCACGTTGCCATAGCCGCGCTGGGTGCCGGCGAACTGCACGCGCGCGTCGCCGGCGGCCATGATCGGCGTGCCGGTGCCGGCGGCGTAGTCCACGCCCTTGTGCATGCGCATGGTGCCGAGGATGGGGTGGCGCCGCGAACCGAAGGTGGAGCTCAGCCGCGCGAACGGGATCGGCATGCGGATGAAGCTCTTCTTCAGCGGCCGGCCGTTGAGGTCGAAGTACTCGGCCTTGCCGCCGCGCTCGAAGCGGAAGCCGGTATAGGTCTTGCCGCCGGTGCTGAAGGTGGCCGCGAGGATCTTGCTGGTGTCGATGCGCTCGCCTTCGCGCCAGGTCTCGTCCATGACCACGCTGAAGCGGTCGCCCGGCTGCACGTCCTTGGAGAAGTCGATGTCGTACTTGAAGATCTCATCGGTCATCGTGTTGATGGCCGAGGGCGACAGGCCGGCCTTGAGCGCCGAGGCATAGAGCGAACTGCGGATTTCGCCGCTGGCCACCACGGTGCGGGTGGTGGTGACGCGCTCCAGCACCTTCTCGCGGATCTGCCCGCCCTGCAGCGACAGCTCGACGCGGTGGCTGGGGTCGCGGTCGAAGCGGATGGTGCGCAGCTCGCCGTTCACCGGCAGGTCGAAGGCGATCTCGGCGCCGGGGCGCAGCCGGGTCAGCGCTTCGCGGGCGCCTGGGAAGTCCAGCAGCCGGTGCATCACCGTCGCCGGCACGCCGGCCGTCTCGAACAGGTCGCTCAGGGTCTGGCCGCGCTCCACCCGCAGGATCTGCCAGCTGTCTCCCGGCGTTTCGCCGCTCCGGGCGAGGGACAGCGGCGGTAGCGGCAACGCCAAGGTCGAATGCGCCGACGGCAGGGGTGCGTCGATGGCATTGGTGAAGCCCGGCACGATGGTCGCCGCCAGGGCGCCGATGGTCGCGAACAGGCTGGCATGGATCCAGTGCCGGCGCGTCCAGCGCTCGTTGAACGCGGCGGGGAGATGTTGCTTCAGCTTCCGATGCAGGGCGGTGTCGTGCAGGACGTGGAGTCGTTCCTGGAAGCGCTGCTTGCGCGCCTGGCCGTGATCGGATTGAGACATCGTTCGGTTCTCTGGCCGGCCCGGATCGCGGGCCCAAACGCGGGTAACATAGTCACCCTTCAATACCGCGTCAAACCATTGAGCCGCATGGCTTTTTGATGAATTCGGCGGTTAACCTCCACTTAACACATTCATGTCTGACGGCGAAGCCGGGAGTTCTAGCGTGTCCTCGATTGATGAAGCCCTTGCCCTGATCGGCCGCGGTGCCGACGAAATCCTCAAGGTGGATGAACTGCGCCAGCGTCTGGAGAGCGGTCGTCCGCTGCGGGTCAAGGCCGGCTTCGACCCCACCGCCCCGGACCTGCACCTGGGCCATACCGTGCTGCTGAACAAGCTGCGCCAGTTCCAGGATCTCGGCCACCAGGTCATTTTCCTGATCGGCGACTTCACCGGCATGATCGGCGACCCCACCGGCAAGAACGTCACCCGCAAGCCGCTCACCCGCGAGGACGTGCTGGCCAACGCCCGCACCTACGAGGAGCAGGTGTTCAAGGTGCTCGACCGCGAGCGCACCGAGGTCCGCTTCAATTCCGAATGGTTCGGCAGGATGGGCGCGGCCGACATGATCAAGCTCGCCGGCCAGCACACCGTGGCGCGCATGCTCGAGCGCGACGACTTCGCCAAGCGCTACGCCGCCCAGCAGTCCATCGCCATCCACGAGTTCCTCTACCCGCTGGTGCAGGGCTACGACTCGGTGGCCCTGGAGGCGGACGTCGAACTGGGCGGCACCGACCAGAGGTTCAACCTGCTGATGGGCCGCGGCCTGCAGGAGCAATACGGGCAGAAGCCGCAGATCGTGCTGACCATGCCGTTGCTGGAGGGCCTGGACGGCGTCAACAAGATGTCCAAGTCGCTCGGCAACTACATCGGCATCAGCGAGCCGGCCATCGACATCGTCACCAAGACCATGAAGATCGGCGACGACCTGATGTGGCGCTGGATCGACCTGCTGAGCTTCGACATCTCCATCGCCGAAGCGCAGCAGCTGCGCGCCGATATCGAGGCCGGCGCCATCAACCCGCGCGAGATCAAGCTGCGCCTGGCGCGCGAACTGGCCACCCGCTTCCACGATGCCGCCGCCGCCGAGCAGGCCATCGCCGGCTGGAACGCCGCGGTGACCGGGCAGGGCGACATCACCCAGCTGCCGCTGCAGGAAGTGGCGGTGCCGATCGAAGGCCTGCGCATCGGCGCCCTGCTGACCGCCGCCGGCCTCACGCCCAGCAACTCGGAGGCGTCGCGCAAGCTCAAGGAGCGTGCGGTGAAGGTGGACGGCAGCGTCGTCGAGGATGCGCAGACCGTCCTCCAGCCGGGCTTCGAGGGCCTGCTGCAGGTGGGCAAGCGCACGTTCGCGCGGGTGCTGCTGGTTGCGGCCTGATGCCGCTCCTGGAGTGAGCGTTGTGAAGGGTCTGTCTGAATGGGGGAATCCGGGATGCGGATTCCTCCCATCAGTGCTTCACAAAACTGCAAACACGCCGCATAATCCCGCTCCTCGCAACGCGGTACCGGTCCCCAACGGTGACAGGGTCCACGAAGCGGCGGCAGGATCCTCGGAAGAGGGTATTGACGGCAACGAAAAGCCTGTCATAATAGGCGGCTCGCTTCGACGAAAGGTTCTCTGGGACTGGGATTGAAGCAGCGGA
>JAEWOJ010000202.1 GCA_023399815.1 Pseudomonadota bacterium
GGTGCCCAGGAGAGGACTCGAACCTCCACGGTTTTACCCGCTAGTACCTGAAACTAGTGCGTCTACCAATTCCGCCACCTGGGCGACTCAGGAGCGGAATTATGCAGGGCGTTGCGGAAAGCGTCAACAACAACCTGCATGTGCAGCGCATCCACGCTGCCGCCTGCCTTCGCGGCGAGCAGGAGCAGGGGCGATGCCACGACTGGATATCCGGGACTGCAACCGCCTGGACGATGCGACGCCGCATCGGCTCCCGGACGACAGGGCGCCGGCGGGAGCGGTTTTGCCATCGGCTTGTCGCCGGCCCGAAGAGGGCCGCCACGGAAGGCAGGCAACAAAAAACCCGCTTGCGCGGGTCTTTTCGTTCCGAATCATGGTGCCCAGGAGAGGACTCGAACCTCCACGGTTTTACCCGCTAGTACCTGAAACTAGTGCGTCTACCAATTCCGCCACCTGGGCGATTCGGGCCGGCAATTCTGGTGGCGCGCCCGGCCTTTGTCAATGGTTTTCCGTGCCGTGCCGGCGAGGGCGCGTGCGCGCTGCATCCACGCCGCTGCGGGTACCATGGGGGCCGATGAAAAACAAAAAGACCACGGGGGCCGGCAAGGCCCACACGTCCGCTCCCGGCGCCAAGCCGGGCAAGGCCCGCAAATCCGCCAAGCTGCCGCCCTGGATGCCGGACAGCATGGCCGCCCCGGCCAAGGGCGACCGCGGCAAGCCCAAAACCAGAGTGCCGCCGAAGAGCTTCGTGCGCGGCCGTTCCCGGCCCGCGCCCGCCGCCGCGTTCGACGATCCCTACGCCGCGCGCGAGGCCGAACGCTATGCGCAGCCCATCGCCAGCCGCGAGGCGATCCTGCAGCTGCTCGACCGCTGCGAAGGGCCGCAGACGGCCGAGCAGATCGGGGACCAGCTCGGCCTGACCGAACCGGACCGCGCCGACGCGCTGGCCAAGCGCCTGGGCGCGATGGTGCGCGACGGGCAACTGGTGCAGAACCGCCGCGGCGGCTTCGCGCCGGTGCTGGTCACCAACCTGATCCCCGGCACGGTCATCGCCAACCCGGAAGGCTTCGGCTTCCTGCGCCCGGACGAGGGCGGCGACGACCTGTTCCTGCCGCCCTACGAAATGCGCAAGGTCATGCACGGCGACCGCGCGCTGGCCAACGTCACCGGCATCGACCGCCGCGGCCGCCGCGAGGGCAGCATCGCGCGCGTGCTGGAGCGCGGCGTCAACCGCCTGATCGGCCATTTCAGCGTCGAGCTGGGCATCAACTACGTGGTGCCGGACGACAAGCGCATCCAGCGCAGCATCCAGATCCCGGCCGACGCCACCGGCGGGGCGAAGGACGGCCAGCTGGTGGTATGCGAGCTGATCCATGCCCCGGATTCGCGGCGCCCGCCGATCGGCAGGATCATCGCCGTGCTCGGCGACAGGCTGACCCCGTCGCTGGTGGTGGAAACCGCCATCTACGGCCACGACCTGCCGCACGAGTTCCCGCCGGAGGTTCTGGACGAGGCGACCTCGGTGCCGATGACGGTGGAACCGTCCATGATCGGCGGCCGCGTCGACCTGCGGCGGACGCCGCTGGTGACCATCGACGGCGAGGACGCCAAGGACTTCGACGACGCGGTGTTCTGCGAGCCGAACCACGACGGCTTCCGGCTGGTGGTGGCGATCGCCGACGTCTCGCACTACGTGCGCCCGGGTACGCCGCTGGACGAGGAGGCGCAGCGCCGCGCCACCTCCGTGTACTTCCCCGGCTACGTGGTGCCGATGCTGCCGGAGACGCTGTCCAACGGCATCTGCTCGCTGCGGCCGAAGGAAGACCGCATGTGCTTCGTCTGCGACATGCAGGTGGACCGCAAGGGCGAGGTGACGCAGTCGCGCTTCTACGAGGCGGTGATGAACTCGCACGCGCGCCTGACCTACACCCAGGTGTGGCAGGCGGTGGGCGAGGACGATGCCGACGCCAAGGCCTTCATCGGCCCGCTGCTGCCGCAGGTCCAGAGCCTGCACCAGCTCTACCGCATCCTGGCCAAGGCGCGCGAGCGCCGCGGCGCCATCGAGTTCGATTCCTCGGAAGTGCGCTTCGTGCTGGACAACCGCGGCGAGGTCACCCAGGCCGGGATGCTGGTGCGCAACGACGCGCACAAGCTGATCGAGGAATGCATGATCGCCGCCAACGTCGAGGCGGCGCGCTATCTGCTGGCCACGCACATCCCCGCGCCGTTCCGCGTGCACGAGCGGCCGCCGGAGTCCAAGTACGCCGACCTGCTGGAGTTCCTCAAGGAGTTCAAGCTGAGCCTGCCGGCGTGGAGCAAGGTGCAGCCGGGCGACTACACGAAGCTGCTGAAGAAGGTGCGCGAGCGCCCGGACGCGGCGCTGCTGGAATCGGTGCTGCTGCGCAGCCAGTCGCTGGCGGTGTACTCGCCGGACAACAACGGCCACTTCGGCCTGGCGCTGGAGGCGTATGCGCACTTCACCTCGCCGATCCGCCGCTACCCGGACCTGTTGGTGCACCGCGCCATCAAGTACGCCCTCACCGGCGGCCCGCGCGACAAGTACACCTACACGCCGCGCGAGATGGCGGCGCTGGCGCTGCAGTGCTCCGAGCGCGAGCGCCGCGCCGACGAGGCCGAGCGCGAGGTGGACGAGCGCTTCCGCGCGGCGTGGATGGAGAAGCACGTCGGCGGCCAGTTCGACGGCGTGATCAGCGGCGTGACCAGCTTCGGCCTGTTCGTCGAGCTGGACGAGTCCAAGGTCAACGGGCTGGTGCACGTCACCCAGCTGCCGCACGACTATTACCAGTTCGACCCAGTCCGCAAGACGCTCACCGGCGACCGCCGCGGCAACCAGTTCCGGCTGGGCGACCGCGTGCGCATCCTGGTGCTCAAGGCCAGCATGGAAGAGCGCAAGATCGACTTCCGGCTGGTCGAGCGGATCGACGGCGACGCGATCGACGATGGGGGGCTGCCGCCACCACCGCCACCGCCGCGCGGCAAGCCGGCCAAGCGGGCGAAGCAGAAGTACTGAGGAGGGCAGGGCCATGCCGGAAGCGACGGAATACAGCGGCGGCTGCCAGTGCGGCGCGGTGCGTTTCCACGTCCGCGGCCGGCTGGCCGACGCCTCCCTCTGCCACTGCCGGATGTGCCAGAAGGCGTTCGGCGCCTACTACGCGCCGCTGGTGTCGGTGCGCGAGGCCGCGTTCGCGTGGACCCGCGGCGAACCCCGGCGCTTCGCCTCCTCCAACCTGGTGCGCCGCGGCTTCTGCGCCGACTGCGGCACGCCGCTGACCTACGAGGCGCCCGACGGCATGGCCGTCGCCGCCGGCGCCTTCGACCAGCCGGAGCGGTTGCCGCCGGCGATCCAGTACGGCGTGGAGTCGCGCCTGCCGTTCGTCGATGCGCTGCACGCGCTGCCGGCCTGCCGCACCGACGAGGACGCCGCGGCGCAGGAATTCCTCGGCCGCCTGGTGCCGCACCAGCACCCGGACCACGACACCGCGCAGTGGCCGCCGGGCTGAAGTGCGGCCCGCCGCGATAACCCCTACCATTACCGCCCCCTTACCGGCCCCGCCCCGCAATGAGCAAGCAGAACCAGTGGATCGTCGGCGTCAACGCCGTGGCTTCGTCGATCGAGAAGGACCCGGACAACGTCCGCGAGGTGCTGATCGAGGCCGGCAGCAAGAACGCGCGGCTGGTCGAGATCGAGGAGAACGCGCGGCGCAAGGGCATCGAGGTGCGCCGGGTCAACGCGCAGGCGCTGGGCGGCGTGGCCGGGCAGGTACGCCACCAGGGCGTGGTCGCCCGCTATGCCGCGGCCAGGCTGTGGGCCGAGAACGAGCTGGAAGGGCTGGTCGAGGCCGCCGGAGGCAAGGCGCTGCTGCTGGTGCTGGACGAGGTGCAGGACCCGCACAACCTCGGCGCCTGCCTGCGCAGCGCCGCCGCCGCTGGCGTCACCGCGGTGGTGATCCCCAAGGACAAGAGCGCGCCGGTCAACGCCACCGTGCGCAAGACCAGCGCTGGCGCGGCCGACCGCATCCCGGTGGTGGCGGTGACCAACCTGGTGCGTTGCCTGAAGGACCTGCAGAAGCAGGGCGTGTGGCTCTACGGGCTGGCCGGCGAGGCGGAGCAGACCATCCACCAGCTGGACCTGCGCGGCAACGTCGCGCTGGTGATGGGCGGCGAAGCCGACGGCCTGCGCCGGCTGACCCGCGAGACCTGCGACGGGCTGGTGCGCATCCCGATGCCGGGCGACGTGGAAAGCCTCAACGTGTCGGTGGCCACCGGCGTGGCGCTGTTCGAAGCGGTGCGGCAGCGGCTCTGAGCCGGTAGCGCCAGGCAGGGTGGCCGCGTCCCGTGGACGCCGCCACCCATGCCGGATCGCCGCGAGGAGCCGGTGGCATGGCGGCGCGCGGCCGGGCGGTGCGGGACGGCTGGCCCTGGCCTGTGGCCGCAGCGGTGAACGTTGTCGTCATGGCGGCCGCTATATAGTCCAGCGACGATCCCAGTCGGAACGGTGCGGAGCATCCGCGCCGGCTCCCCGACGGCCGCCCTTCCGGACCATGACCTTGGACTGCCCATGCCTACCCATCCCGTACAGACACGTTCGCGGATCGCGCATGCCGTGTTCGCGCTGCTCAATCCCATACCCTTCGGGTTCTTCGTCGCGGCGCTGATCTTCGACGCGACCTACGCGTGCAGCGCCAACGTGCTGTGGGTCAAGTCGGCGGCCTGGCTCAACGCGATTGGCCTGCTCTTCGCCATCCTGCCGCGCCTGATCAACCTGGTGCATGTCTGGATGCCGGCACGGCGCAGTTCCCGCGTCGAGAAGCTGGACTTCTGGCTCAATCTTTTCGCCATCGTCGCGGCCATCGTCAACGCTTTCGTCCACAGCCGCGACGCCTATGGCGTGGTGCCCGCAGGGGTATGGCTCTCCGCCGTCACGGTGGCGCTGATCGCCATCGGCTTGGTCGCCACCGCGCTGCAACAGGCATCGGCAAGGGAGGGCACGCCATGAACAACGCGAACCTGACCAAGGCATGCACCGCAGCGTTGGTGCTGGCGCTGGCCGGCTGCGAAAAGGCGACCTACGAGCCCGAGCAGCAGTCGGGCGCGAACCCTCCGCTGCCCGAGGCGCGCAGTTTCCTGGTGCCGCCGATGCAGGTGCCCAAGGGCACCGGCTGGGCGCAGGGCGAGAAGCCGGCGGTGGCCGACGGGCTGGCCATCGAGCCGATCGCCTCCGGCCTGATGCATCCGCGCCAGCTGCTGACCCTGCCCAACGGCGACGTGCTGGTGGTCGAGGCCAACGGCCCCGGTGCCGAGCCGGTCTCCTCGCCCAAGCAGATGATCGCCGGCATCGTCAAGAACCAGTCCGGCAAGGGCGGCAAGGGCGGCAATCGCATCACCCTGCTGCGCAGGGCGCCCGGCCAGCAGGGCGAATGGCAGAAGCACGTGTTCATCGAGAACCTGCATTCGCCGTTCGGCGTGCAGCTGATCGGCGACGCGCTGTACGTCGCCAACACCGACAACATCATGAGGTACCGCTACACGCCCGGGGAAACGCGCATGTCCGATCCCGGCGTCGAGTTCACCGACCTGCCCGGCACCGTCAACCACCACTGGACCAAGGCGCTGCTGGCCAGTCCGGATGGCAGCAGGCTCTATGTCGGCGTCGGCTCCAACAGCAACATCACCGAGAACGGCCTGGACGTGGAGTATCGGCGTGCGGTCGTGCTCGAAGTCGATGCGCGCACCGGCGCGAGCCGCATCTACGCCTCCGGCATCCGCAACCCGACGGGACTGGGCTGGGAGCCGACCACCGGCAGGCTATGGGCCATCGCCAACGAGCGCGACGAGATCGGCGCCGACCTGGTGCCCGACTACCTCACCTCGGTGCGGGAAGGCGGGTTCTACGGCTGGCCCTACAGCTATTACGGACAGCACGTCGATACGCGCGTGCGACCGCAGCGTCCGGACCTGGTGGCCAAGGCCATCCGCCCCGACTACGCGCTCGGCTCGCACGTGGCGCCGCTGGGCCTGTGGTTCTACCGGGGCGACGGCCTGCCGGAGAAATACCGGGGCGGCGCCTTCATCAGCGAGCACGGAAGCTGGGACCGCAGCCCCCTGAGCGGGTACGACGTCGTTTTCGTGCGCTTCGCGGGCGGCAAGCCCGTGGGTACGCCGGAGCGGATCGTCACCGGCTTCGCCGCGCAGGACCAGAAGACCCTGAAGGGTGCGCCGGTCGGCCTGGTCGAGGATGCCGAGGGCGCGCTGCTGATCGCCGACGACGTCGGCAACACCGTCTGGCGCGTCTCGGCGCGCGATGTTGGCGGCACGGCAGAGCAGCGGTAGCGGCTTGCTCCCTTCTCCCATCGGGAGAAGGTGCCCCGCAGGGGCGGATGAGGGTACGGGCGAAGCCTCTTGCACTCAGGCATCGGGAGGGCTTCGCCCCCAGCCCTCACCCCAACCTCCGCTTCGCGCCCCGGCCCACGCCAGCGGCGTGGGCGCTCCATCGCACGCGCGCCGGTGGCGCGCAAGCCGTGCGGTCTCGCTCCGGAGGGAGAGGGGCTTTGAACGCCAAGGCTCATTGCGCTGCCGTTCTTTCCCTTCTCCCTTTGGGAGAAGGTGCCCTGCAGGGGCGGATGAGGGTACGGGCGAAGCCTCTTGCACTCAGGCATCGGGAAGGCTTCGCCCCCAGCCCTCACCCCAACCCCCGCTTCGCGCCCTGGCCCACGCCAGCGGCGTGGGCGCTCCACCGCACGCGCGCCCGTGGCGCGCAGGCCGTGCGGTCTCGCCCCGGAGGGAGGGGGGCTTTGAACGCCAGGGCTCATTGCGCGGCTGCTTTTCCCTTCTCCCTGCGGGAGAAGGTGCCCCGAAGGGGCGGATGAGGGTAGGGCGAAGCCCCCTGTACCCAGACATCGGGAGGGCTTCGCCCCCCGGCCCTCACCCCAACCCCTCTCCCGGAGGGAGAGGGGCTTCAAGCATCAATCAGGTGTGGTCGACCGTGCTGGTCTCGTCGCGCTTCTCGCGCGGCGGCAGCGGCTGTTCACCGTGCACCAGGAACCAGACGTTCTCGGCGATGTTGGTGGCGTGGTCGCCGATGCGTTCCAGGTTCTTGGCCATGAACAGCAGGTGCGTGCACGGGGTGATGTTGCGCGGGTCTTCCATCATGTAGGTGAGCAGCTCGCGGAACAGCGCGGTGTACTGCGCGTCCAGGCGAGCGTCGTCCTGGCGCAGCGCCAGCGCGGCCTCGGCATCGTTGTCGCGGTAGGCGTCCAGGGCGCGTCGCACCTGCTGCGCGGCCAGGCGGCCCAGCGCGCGCAGGCCCTGGATCTGCGGCAGCGGCGGCACCGCGGCCAGTGCGATCGAGCGCTTGGCGACGTTGGCGGCGTAGTCGCCGATGCGCTCGATATCGGCCGGGATGCGCAGGCCGGCGAGGATCTCGCGCAGGTCGCGCGCCATCGGGCCGCGCAGGGCCAGGCGCATCACGTCGTGGCTGATCTGCTGTTCCAGCGTGTCGATGGCCTCGTCGTTGGCGATGATGCGGCGCGCGGCGTTCTCGTCGCGGCGCTCGATCACGTCCAGCGCGGCCTCGAGCTGGGCGACGGACATTTCGCCCATGCGCACGATCTCGGCCACCAGGCGGTGCTGTTCTTCGTCGTAGCTTTTCACGATGTGGTCGTTGGGGAGAGTCATGCGGATGCTCGCTGGATAGGGGAAAGAGTGGGGAGATGCGGGAACGGCGCGTTCGACCCGGGGCGCGGCCTTCCCTGGCGCGGCGTCTGCGGCCGGGAATGTCCGCCCCGGCCGGCCATGGGCCGGCGCGCGGCAGTGCCTGCCTTACCCGAACCGCCCGGTGATGTAGTCCTCGGTCTGCTGCTTCGAGGGATTGGAGAAGATCACCTCGGTGCGGTCGTGCTCGATCAGGTCGCCCAGGTACATGAAGGCGGTGTAGTCGGACACGCGCGCGGCCTGTTGCATGTTGTGGGTGACGATGGCGATGGTGTAGTCGCTCTTCAGTTCCTCGACCAGCTGCTCGATGCGGCTGGTGGAGATCGGGTCCAGCGCCGAGGTCGGCTCGTCGAGCAGCAGCACGTCGGGCTTGAGCGCCACCGCGCGGGCGATGCACAGGCGCTGCTGCTGGCCGCCGGACAGGCCCAGCGCGCTCTGGCCGAGCTTGTCCTTCACTTCGTCCCACAGCGCGCCCTGGCGCAGCGCGTGCTCGACGCGGTCGTTCATGTCGGCCCGGGACAGCTTCTCATGGTGGCGGATGCCGTAGGCCACGTTCTCGAAGATGGTCATCGGGAACGGCACCGGCTTCTGGAACACCATGCCCACCTTCGAGCGCAGGCGGTTCATCGGGTACTTGGGCGAGAGGATGTTCTCGCCGTCCAGCAGCACCTCGCCGCGGGCCTCCAGTTTCGGGTACAGCGCGTAGATGCGGTTGAAGATGCGCAGCAGGGTCGACTTGCCGCAGCCGGAGGGGCCGATCAGCGCGGTGACGCGCTTTTCCGGGATTTCCAGGTCGATGTTCTTCAGCGCGTGGAACTGGCCGTAGTAGAAGTCCAGGCCGCGCGCGGCGAGCTTGACCGGCGCCGGCGTCTGCAGGTCCTGGTTCGAAGTGGGCACGGCGATGCGCTGCATCGGCACGGCATTGGTGAGGTCGTTCATGGGCAGGTCCATGGAAGGAAGTCAGTCGTTCGAAATGCGGTTGCGCAGCAGCAGGCCGCGCGCGGAGAGGCTGACCAGCAGCACGAACAGGGTCAGCACCAGGGCGCCGGCCCAGGCCAGCACCTGCCACGATTCGTAGGGGCTGCCGGCGAACTGGTTCATCACCACCGGCACCGAGGCCATCGGCTGGAACACGTTGCTGTTCCAGTACTGGTTGCCGAAGGCGGTGAACAGCAGCGGCGCGGTCTCGCCGGAGATGCGGGCCAGCGACAGCAGGATGCCGGTGACGATGCCGGCCAAGGCGCTGCGGTACAGCACCTGCACGATCACCTTCCACTGCGGCACGCCCAGCGCCAGCGCCGCCTCGCGCATCTGCACCGGCACCAGCCGCAGCATCTCGTCGGTGGTGCGGATCACCACCGGCAGCACGATGAAGGCCAGCGACAGCGCGCCGGCGAAGGCCGAGAAGTTGCCGCCGGTCTGCATCACGTACAGGGTGTAGACGAACAGGCCGAGCACGATCGACGGCGCCGACAGCAGGATGTCGTTGACGAAGCGCACCACGGTGCCGGCCTTGCGTGCGTTGCCGTACTCGGCCAGCCAGGTGCCGGCGGCCACGCCCAGCGGCGTGCCGATGGCGATGGCCAGCGCGCACATCACCGCGCTGCCGAAGAAGGCGTTGAGCAGGCCGCCTTCCTGCATCGGCGGCGGCGTCATACTGGTGAACAGGTCCAGGCTGATGCCGGGCAGGCCCTTGGACAGCAGCGTCCACAGGATCCAGCCGAGGAACAGCAGGCCGAACGCGGCGGTGGCGCAGGCCATCAGCAGCGCCACGCCGTTGGTCAGGCGGCGGCGCAGGTACAGCGTCTCGGCGGTTTTCATGGTGGCGGACATCAGTTGCCCTCCTTGCGGGACAGGCGCAGCAGCATCAGGCGGGCGATGGCGAGCACCACGAAGGTGACGATGAACAGCACGAAGCCGAGCAGCAGCAGCGCCGAGCGGTAGGTCTCGGTGGCTTCGCCGAAGTCGTTGGCGATCAGCGCGGCGATGGTGGTGCCCGGCTCCAGCAGCGACGGCGTCAGGCGCACGCTGTTGCCGATCACGAAGGCCACTGCCATGGTCTCGCCGAGGGCGCGGCCGAGGCCGAGGAAGATGCCGCCGATCACCGCCGAGCGGGTGTAGGGCAGCACGATGTCCCAGCTCACTTCCCACTTGGTCGAGCCCAGCGCGTAGGCCGATTCCTTCAGGCGGGTCGGCACGGTGAGGAACACCTCGCGCATCACCGAGGAGATGAACGGGATCACCATGATCGCCAGCACGAAGCCGGCGGTGAGCATGCCGATGCCCAGCGGCGGGCCCTGGAACAGCGGGCCGATCAGCGGCAGTTCGCCGAGGTGGTCGTTGAGGAACGGGGTGACGTACTCGGTCATCACCGGCACCAGCACGAACAGGCCCCACATGCCGTAGATGATCGAGGGGATGCCGGCCAGCAGCTCGATGGCGGTGCCGACCGGGCCGCGCAGCCAGCGCGGCGCTACTTCGGTGAGGAAGAAGGCAATGCCGAAGCTCACCGGCACCGCGATCAGCATGGCGATGACGGCGGTGACGATGGTGCCGTAGATCGGCGCCAGCGCGCCGAAGCGGTTCTCCACCGGGTTCCAGTCGGCGGTGTAGAAGAAGCTCAGGCCCTGCTCCTGCAGGGCGTGGCGGCCGCCCCACAGCATCGACAGCGCGGCGCAGGCCAGGGCGACGAGCACCAGCGCCACGGTGACGACCAGGAATCCGCGGAACAGACGGTCGTTGCGGGCATCGCGCACGTCGCGCGAGGTGGATGAGGCTAGGGGTGGGGCGATGGCGGTCATGGGATGGCGTTGGCCCTGAGGAGGCGGGGAAGCTTCAGTGACTCGTGGAACAAGGAGCTGTCATTGAACAAGGGAACCGTCATTACCGGACGTGCGTCCGTTGGAAATCGCTTCCCGCGCAGGCGGAAGTGCTTTTCAACAGCCCGAAGGGGCTGGTCAATCGCTCTTTGCTTTTGAGTCGGGAACCTGTGGCAACAGCAACAGCAACAGCAACAGCAACAGCAAAATCAAAATCCAGAGCGATGACCGGACATTCGTCCGTTGAAAAGCATCTCCCGCCTGCGCGGGGATGACGCCGTGGCAAAGGCGGCCGGGCCAAAGGCCCGGCCGCGCCACGGCGTCACTTGAATTCGCTGGCCCAGTAGCCCTCGATCTGCGTCACCAGTTCGACCGGCAGCGGTACGTAGTGCAGTTCGTTGGCCTGCTGCTGGCCGTTCTCGAACGCCCACTTGAAGAAGGCCAGCGTGTCCTGGTTGCGCCTGGCATCCTTGGGCTGCTTGCGCATCAGCATGAAGTTGGTGGCGGTGATCGGCCACGCCTGTTCGCCCGGTGCGTTGGTGATGACCAGGTTGAAGTCCTTGGCATTGGCCCAGTCGGCGCTGGCGGCCGCGGCGGCGAAGGTCTCGGCGGTTGGCTGCACCCAGTTGCCGGCGGCGTTCTGCATCGACGCGTACGGCATGTTGTTCTGCAGCGCGTAGGCCAGCTCGACGTAGCCCAGCGAGCCCTTGATCTGCTGCACGTAGGAGGCGACGCCTTCGTTGCCCTTGCCGCCGACGCCGTCCGGCCACTGCACCGAGGTGCCTTCGCCGACCTTGTCCTTCCACTCGCCGCTGACCTTGGACAGGTAGTTGGAGAAGTTGAAGGTGGTGCCCGAGCCGTCGGAACGGTGCACCAGGGTGATCTTGGTGTCGGGCAGGGCCACGCCCGGGTTGGCGGCGGCGATGGTCTTGTCGTTCCAGGTCTTGATCTTGCCCAGGAAGATGTCGGCGAGCAGCGTGCCGCTCAGGCGCAGCTGGCCGGGCTGGATGCCTTCCAGGTTCACCACCGGCACCACGCCGCCGATGGCCGACGGGAACTGGCCCAGGCCGGCCTGCGCCAGTTCCTCGGAGGAAAGCGGCTTGTCGGACGAACCGAAATCGACGGTGCCGGCCTTGATCTGGGCGATGCCGCCGCCCGAGCCGATGGACTGGTAGTTGATCTTGGCGCCGGTGGCGGCGTTGTAGTCGGCCGACCACTTGGAGACCAGCGGGAAGACGAACGACGCGCCGGCACCGGAGATCTCGGCGGCGACCTTGTCGCCGGCGGCGGGCGCCGATGCCGTGGCGCCCGCCTGGCCGGAAGCGGCCGGGTCGCTCTTGCCGCCACAGGCCGACAGGCCCAGCGCGACGGCCAGGGAAAGGGCGGCAAGGCCGGTCGTGTGCAGTTTCATGCGTCACTCCATAGCGGGAGAAGTGCCGGTATCGCCGGCGGATTCGGCTATGAAATGATGTTTTTGTTACAGCCTGATTACATGAGGTGCGGGGCAGGGGGGGGGCAGGGCGTTGGGGCGCGGGGAGTGGAGGGCACGACGGCGGTCGGTGCATGGCTGCCACTCGCGGCTTCCCGTAGGTCGGGGCTACGCCTCCGACGCCATGAATCCCGGAGCGCCGGGGATGTAACCCCGGCCTACCCGCTTCGGGAGCATCTTCGCCCTCTCTTTCCCCGCTCCCACGAAAAAGGCGCGGATCACGCGATCCGCGCCCGAGGCGACGAGGGAGAGGGACTCGCCGGTCTCTTTGCTTCGCTTACTTCAGGTTCTGCTGGTTCCAGTAGCCTTCGATCTGGCGCACCAGCGTGTCCGGCAGCGGCACGTAGTCCAGTTCCTTGGCCTGGTTCTTGCCGCTGCTGTAGACCCAGCGGAAGAAGTCGGTGGTGTTCTTCAGGCTGCCCGGCTTGGACTTCTTGCGCACCAGGATGAAATTGGTGGCGGTGATCGGCCAGGCGTTGGCACCCGGGGCGTTGGTGATGACCAGGTTGAAGTCCTTGGCGTTGGCCCAGTCGGCGCTGGCGGCCGCGGCGGCGAAGGTCTCGTCGCCCGGCTGCACGAAGCGGCCGGCGGCGTTCCTCATCTGCGCGTGGGCCAGGCGGTTCTGCAGGGCGTAGGCCAGTTCGACGTAGCCGACGCCGCCGCGGATCTGCTTGACGTAAGCCGCCACGCCTTCATTGCCCTTGCCGCCGATGCCCACCGGCCACTGCACCGTGGTGCCTTCGCCGACCTGGCTCTTCCAGTCGGCGCTGACCTTGGACAGGTAGTTGGTGTAGTTGAAGCTGGTGCCCGAACCGTCCGAGCGGTGCACGACGGTGATCTTCAGGTCGGGCAGGGCCAGGCCGGCGTTCAGCGCGACGATGGCCGGATCGTTCCACTTGCTGATCTTGCCCAGGAAGATGTTGGCCAGGGTCGGGCCGTCGAGCTTGAGCGCGCCCGGCTGCAGGCCCGGCACGTTGGCCACCGGCACCACGCCGCCGATCACCGACGGGAACTGCGCCAGCCCCGAGGAGGCCAGGTCCTCGGACTTGAGCGGCGCGTCGGAGGAACCGAAGTCGACGGTGCCTGCCTTGATCTGGGCGATGCCGCCACCCGAGCCGATGGACTGGTAGTTGACCTTGTTGCCGGTGGCGGTGGCGTAGTCGGCCGACCACTTGGACATCACCGGGAAGACGAACGACGCGCCCGCGCCCGTGATATCGGCGGCCTGCGCGGCCAGGGCGAACGAGGCAATGGCGGCGCCGGTGAGCAGGCGGAGTTTGAAGGAAGACATCGCGGAGTGGCTCCTGAGGGTAATGGTGACCGGCGTTGGCCGGCAGACCGCTATTGCAGTGCCTGTCCATGAATCTTTTGCGACTTGGTGATGACCGTTCGATGACAGCGGCGCACTTCGCCGTTGTCGCCACACCGTCATTGCGTTGTCGCATTGCTGTCATGTGGTTAACGGAATCTTCGCAAAACGCTTGCCTGGCGCTCCTGCCTGGCGGGCGTCCACCTGAAGCCCTTCCACATCCCTTGGAGAGATCCCCGATGCGTTCCCATTCGCTCGCCCTGGCAGTCGCCGCCAGCCTCGGCCTGGCCTCGGCGCCGGCCTTCGCCGCCGGCCCCGCCGTGACTCCCGCGCAGATCGAACAGCTGCAGGCGCAGATCGCCGCCCTGCAGGCGCAGGTGCAGCAGCTGCAGGCCCAGTCCGAATCCCTGCAGGCGCAGTCCGACGCGCAGTCGGAAGTGAACGTCACCCAGGCGCAGGCGCTGGAGACGGCGCAGAAGACGCAGGGCAACGTCGACAAGCTGGCCAAGCTGGTCAACGACAACAAGATCGGCGGCCGCATGTTCTTCGATCTCAGCAGCATCGACCAGAAGACGAACGGCAACAAGACCGACGCCACCGGCACCGGCTTCGACGTCAAGCGCTTCTACCTGACCGTCGACCACAAGTTCAACGACATCTGGTCGGCCAACCTGACCACCGACTTCCAGTACAGCTCGGCCATCGGCAACACCGAACTGTTCGTCAAGAACGCCTACGTGCAGGGCACGTTCGATCCGGCCTTCGTGCTGAAGATCGGTGCGGCGGGCATGCCGTGGACCGGCTACGTCGAGAAGTACTACGGCATGCGCTATGTCGAGAACACCCTGACCGACCGCCTGAAGTACGCCAACTCGGCCGACTGGGGCACGCACGCCAGCGGCGACCTGGGCCAGGGCTTCAACTACGCTGTGTCGGTGGTCAACGGTGCCGGCTACAAGAACCCGAGCCGCAGCAAGGGCGTGGACGTGGAAGGCCGCCTGGCATGGGAGATCACCCCGGAATTCGCCGTCGCCGTCGGCGGCTACAGCGGCTACCTGGGCCAGGACAAGCAGACCAACAGCGCCGAGAAGCGCTACAGCCGCGGCGACGTGATGGTCGCCTATGCCGGCCCGGTGTTCCGCCTGGGCGGCGAATACTTCACCGCCAAGAACCTGAGCCAGGTGCAGCAGACCGTCGCTTCGCCGGTCAGCGACAAGGCCACCGGCTGGTCGCTGTGGAGCAGCGTGCGCCTGGCGCAGACGGCCAACGGCGACGTCAGCGTGTTCGGCCGCTACGACGACACCGACACCAGCAAGACGCTCAACCCGTTCCGCGAGGACAAGTACTGGAACGTCGGCGTCGAGTTCCCGGTGCTGAAGAACTTCAAGCTGGCCGCGGTGTACAAGGACACCGACGCCACCGCCGGTTCGCTCGCCAGTCCTTCCCGGACCGAGACCAAGGAACTGGGCGTCTGGGGTGACCTGAAGTTCTAAGGTCACGTCCCCTCATGGACGCGCACGACGGCGGGCCTCGGCCCGCCGTCTTCGTTTGCGCTTTCCGCCTCGCGCGGGAGCGGCTCTCCGCTTGTAAGCCCCTCTCCCTCCGGGGCGAGACCGCACGGCTTGCGCGCCACGGGCGCGCGTGCGGTGGAGCGCTCACGCCGCTGGCGTGGGCCGGGGCGCGTAGCGGGGGGGGGGTGTGGGGCGAAGCCTCGTGCAGCGTGATTCAAACAGGGAGCCCCGATGGTTTGCCCCTCTGGCGCATGGTGATGCGTTCACCATCACAATTGCCTGTAGTTCTTTGCGGTGCTTGCCCTCATCCGCCCCTGCGGGGCACCTGCATTCGGCACATCCCTGTGCCTCACCCTCCGGGCGGCTTCGCCGTGCAGCTTGGCAATCCTGCCAAGCTGTCTCCCGGAGGAGAAGGGAGCCTTGCATACATGGTGGCTGTGCAGGATCAGCCGGTCCGCAGCATCGATGCGGCGCCATTGCGTCGAAGCCGTGCCTACGGCAGGCATTGCCGCCGCATCAGGCGACGGTCTTGTCCTTGTAATGGCACAGGTCGCGGATCACGCACTGCGGGCAGTCCGGCTTGCGCGCCTTGCACACGTAGCGGCCATGCAGGATCAGCCAGTGGTGCGCATCCTGCATGAACTCCGCCGGGACCGCCTTCAGCAGCCCTTCCTCCACCGCGCGCACGTCCTTGCCCGGGGCAAGCCCGGTGCGGTTGGCGACGCGGAAGATGTGCGTGTCCACCGCCATGGTCGGCTCGCCGAAGGCGGTGTTGAGCACCACGTTGGCGGTCTTGCGGCCGACGCCGGGCAGGGCTTCGAGCGCGGCGCGGTCGGCGGGGACCTGGCCGTCGTATTTCTCCACCAGGATCGCGCAGGCGGCGATCACGTTCCTGGCCTTGGCGTTGTACAGGCCGATGGTGGAGATGTAGGGCTTCAGTCCTTCCTCGCCCAGCGCGAGGAGGGCCTGCGCGGTATTGGCCACCGGGAACAGGCGACGGGTCGCCTTGTTCACGCCCACGTCGGTGGCCTGCGCCGACAGCGTCACCGCCACCAGCAACTCGAACGGCGTGCCGTATTCCAGTTCGGTGGTCGGGTGTGGATTCAATTCGCGCAGGCGCGTGAACATCTCGCGCACTTCCTCGCGGGTCATGCGCCTGGAGCGGGGAACGGGGGGAGGGGAACCGGGAACGAGGGAGGCGCGTGGCTTCTTTGCCTCTTTCTTCTGTCCGGTTTCCGCTTTTGTCCTGGCTGCGGCGTTCGCCTTGGCTTTTGCTGTCACTGGTGCTTTGTTCCTTTTCACTCGTTCCTGGCCTTTGCCTTGGCGCGGGCCAGGATCGCCGCCGCGGCCGGGGGCAGGGCGGGCTTGCGGTCCGGTGCTGGTGGCGGCGCGCGCCGTGCCTCGCGCTCGGCGGCGCGGCGGGCCAGGCGCTGGGCGCGGGCGCGGTAGCGCTCGCGCGCGGCCCAGGCGAACCGCAGGCGTTGCTGCGCCTGTTCCAGCCGCTGCGGCAGGTCCGGGTGCAGCGGGTCCAGCGCCGCCTCGCCGGGCTGCGGCACGTAGTCCATCAGGCCGGCGTCCAGCGCCGCGTTCAGGTCGTCGTCCAGCACGTATTGCAGCAACTGGCAGGGGGATGCGGAAGGAGCGGGCATCGCGGCGTGGATCAGCAGTTGCGGAATTCCGGCTTGCGGCGTTCGAGGAAGGCATTGGTGCCTTCGCGCATGTCCTGGGTGGAGAACATCAGCCCGAACTGCGCGCTCTCGTATTCCAGGCCTTCCTCGATGGCGCATTCGCCGCCGACATTGACCGCGTCCAGGGTGCCGCGCAGCGCCAGCGGCGCGGCGTTGGCCAGCTGCGTGGCGATCTTCAGGGTTTCCGCTTCCAGTTCCGCCGCCGGAACCACGCGGTTGACGATGCCCAGCTGCTGGGCGCGGGCGGCGTCGATCGGCGCGCCGAGCAGGCACAGCTCCAGCGTGGCGGCGCGGCCGGCCAGGCGCAGCAGGCGCTGGGTGCCGCCGAAGCCCGGGATCAGGCCGAGGTTGATCTCCGGCTGGCCGACCCTGGCGCTGTCGGCGGCGATGCGGAGGTGGCAGGCCATCGCCAGTTCCAGCCCGCCACCCAGGGCAAAGCCATTCACCATGGCGATCACCGGCTTGGGCAGGCGTTCGATGCGCCGCATCAGGCGCTGGCCGAGCAGGGAGAAGTCGCGGCCCTGCACCGGGGTGAGGCCGTTCATCTCGGCGATGTCGGCCCCGGCCACGAAGGCCTTGGCGCCGGCGCCGGTCAGGACCACCACCCGTACCTCCCCGGCCAGGGCGGCGTCGGCGAAGGCCGCGTCCAGCGCTTCCAGGGTCTGGCGGTTGAGCGCATTGAGCTTCTCCGGGCGCTGCACGGTGATGGTGCGGACGCCACCACGGGTGCTGGTCGAAACCGGTGCGTCGGACATGCTGACTCCAGGGAAAAGTTAAGAAAAAGTAAGCGGGGAACTCCCGCCGCGGCAGCGGGTCAGAGCCCCGTGACGTCAGTGGCGGTCCGCCGTTGTGGCGGCTATCCTAACCCGTCGCCTCTAGCGGCATGTTTGCCCTGAGACATCTTTCCTGGAGAACTGTTTGATGAAGTTGCGTTCTATCGCGGTCGCCGTGGCCGCTCTGGCCCTCACCGGCACTGCAATCGCCCAGGACGTCTCGTCCGAGAAGGGCAAGCTGAGCTATTACTTCGGATACGACTACGGCAACAACCTGGCCGAGCTCACCGCCCGCGGCGAGCAGCTGGACATCGCCTCGGTGGTCAAGGGCCTGCAGGACGCCTACGCCAAGAAGCAGCCGGCGATCACCAGCGACCAGCTGAAGCCGGCCGTCGAGGCGTTCCAGAAGCGCGAGCAGGGCCGTGCCGAAGCCGCCAAGGCCGAGTACGAGAAGGCCGCTGCCGAGAACAAGGCCCACAGCGACCAGTTCATGGCCGCCAACAAGGCCAAGGCCGGCGTGCAGACCCTGCCCAGCGGCGTGCAGTACCGCGTGATCGAGGCCGGCAACGGCGCCAAGCCGACCCAGGCCAGCACCGTCGCGCTGGAAGTGGCCGGTCCGTACGCGTTCGGCCAGCGTCCGCAGGAAGCCCGTCCGGCCCAGCAGATCCCGTCGATCAAGGTCAGCGAAGTGGAAATGCAGGCCATGCGCGAGACCCTGCTGCAGATGCCGACCGGCGCCAAGTGGGAAGTCACCCTGCCGCCGGAAAAGGCCTATGGCGCCGATCCGCGCACCCCGTTCCCGCCGAACGTGGCCGTGCAGTTCGAGATCAAGCTGGTCAGCGTCAAGTAACCCGCAGCGATGCGACGACGCGCCGGTGGTCTCCACCGGCGCGTTTTTCGTTTGTGGGACCGGGTGACTGGCGGCATCCGGTCCCCGCAGGGCCCTGGTCGAGGGAACGAGGAGGAGCGGCGCGGTATTCCGCCCGCGCGCAGCCCTTGCGGCCGGGAGGATTGCAGTAGGCTTGGGAGTGTCGTGACCGATGGATGCCGTACGCCGTGCCATACCCAGTCCCTGCATCGGAATCTGTTCGCTGGACGGCGCCGGCCGCTGCCGCGGCTGCCTGCGCACGGGGGACGAGATCGCGGGCTGGATGCGCATGAGCGACCACCAGCGCCGGCACTTGATGCAGGACGTGCTGCCCGCGCGCGCGCGCGAAGCCGGTTCGCTGGCCGCCGCGCTGCCCGGCCATGAGCGCCTGCTGCGCGCATTGAACCCGCTGACCGCGGCGCCCGCCGACAAGGGCTGGAACTACAGCGAACTGGCCGACCTGCTGCCGCCCGGCCCGCCGGCCGAGGCCGCGGTGCTGGCCGGGCTGGTGCCGCGGCCGCAGGGCGTGCAGGTGCTGCTCACCCGGCGCACCGAGACGCTGCGCAACCATGGCGGCCAGGTCGGCTTTCCCGGTGGGCGCATCGAGCCGGGCGACCGCAACCCGGTGGCGGCGGCGCTGCGCGAGAGCGGCGAGGAGATCGCGCTGCCCCGTGAACGGGTGCAGGCGCTGGGCTATCTGGATCCGTTCGTCACCATTTCCAGCTTCCGCGTCACGCCGGTGGTGGCGGTGATCGACCCGGCGTTCGTGCCGGTGCCGCAGCCGGCGGAAGTGGCCGAGGTGTTCGAGGTGCCGCTGGATTTCCTGATGGACCCGGACAACCTGCGCCAGGTCGAGATCGACCACCGCGGCCGCGTCCGCCACGTCCTCGAATACACCTGGCCCGGGCAGCGCATCTGGGGCGCCACCGCGGCCATCCTCTACAACCTGCGTCGCCGACTGGAGCAGACCCCATGAACGCCATCGACCCGCCGTGGACCACGCTGGTGGACGTGGCCGCGCTTGCCGCCGCCCTTCCGTCCGCGCCGCCGCGCCTGGTCGATGCGCGCGCCACCGCCAGCACCGCGCTGCGGCTGGTGGACGCGCGTTTCTCGCTGGCCGATCCGCAGTCCGGCGCCGCGCAGTACGCGGCCGGGCACCTGCCCGGCGCAGTGTACGCCGACCTCAACCGCGATCTGTCCGACCTGTCGCGGCAGGGCCATGGCCGCCATCCGCTGCCGGACAGCGATGCCTTCGCCGCCACGCTGGGGCGCTGGGGCATCGACGCGGACACGCAGGTGGTGGTCTACGACGCCGGGGACGGCAGCATGGCGGCGGCGCGGCTGTGGTGGCTGCTGCGCCTGATCGGCCATCGCAGGGTCGCGGTGCTCGATGGCGGACTGGCGGCGTGGCAGGCCGCGGGGCTGCCGCTGGCGGTCGGCGAGGTGGACGTGCGGGCCTTGCCGCCGTATCCGGGGCGATTCGACCTGGCCCGGGTTGCCAGCGCCGACGAGGTCGCCGCGCGCCTGTCGCAGGCGCCGGGCTGGCTGATCGACGCCCGCGCCGGCGAGCGCTACCGTGGCGAGGTCGAGCCGCTGGACCGCGTCGCCGGCCATGTGCCCGGCGCGCTCAACCGTCCGTTCGCGCTCAACCTGCGCGATGGCCGCTTCCTTCCGGCGGCGGAACTGCGCGCCGGACTCGAACCGCTGCTGGGCGCCCATGCGCCGGGCGAGGCGGTGGTGATGTGCGGTTCCGGCGTCACCGCCTGCCACCTGCTGCTGGCCTTCGAGGTCGCCGGGTTGCACGGCGCGCGGGTGTTCGCCGACTCATGGAGCGGCTGGTCGTCCGATCCCTCGCGTCCCGTCGCGCGTTCGTAGCCCGATTGCAGGAACGGCCGTAGGGGCGCTGTAGGAGCGACGCCAGTCGCGACCGGAGCTTTCCTGCGGAAGTCCCTGTCGCGACTGGCGTCGCTCCTACACGTGTTCCGGCGGGCGGTCTTGCAGGCGCCGCTGCGACACCGCCGCCAGCACGTCATCCCACGGGAAACGCGGCCCCGGGTCGCGCTTGCGCGGCACCCGCAGCGAAGGGTCGTCGCTGGCCGGCACCTGCTCGGTGTCCAGGTCCTCGTGGCCGGTGATCCAGCGCAGCGCCGGCAGGCGTTGCGGCAGCCAGCGCAGCAGCGCGACCAGGGCGTCGATCTGCGCCTGCGGATACGGCTCGTCCATCGCCTGGTGGCGGGAATCCAGCCAGTGCGGGTAGCGGCCGCTGTTGACCAGTTCGATGCCGAGCGCGCGCGGGTTGATGCCGCGCACGTGGTGGGCGCTGCGCTCCGGCGCGATGTACTGGTGGATGCTGCCGTCGCGGTCGATGTAGTAATGGCCGCTGTTGCCGGTGCCGCTGTCGTAGAGCACGCGCTCGCCGTATTCGCGCGCCATCGCCAGGTCGGGCAGCTCGGTGCAGTGGATCACCACCAGGTCGATCGCGGCCGGCTCGCGCAACGGCAACAGCGGTTCGTAGGGCAGGGGCTCGAGGTGGATGACGGGCATGGCGGGCATCGGCGGATGCTAGCATTGCCGCCCCGTTCCGCTTCGCTTTCCGGTGTTCCATGAGCCGCGGCCACTGCATCCTTTCCCATGGTTTCGAAAGCGGCCCCGACGCCACCAAGGTCACTGCGCTGGCCGACGTGGCGCAGCGCCTGGGCTGGACCCACGAGCGCCCGGACTACACCGACCTGGACGCCCGCCGCGAGGTCAGCGAAGTGGGCGACGTGCCCGAACGCCTGCAGCGCCTGGTCCGCCTGGCCGGCGAAGCCGCCCGCCGTGGCCCGGTGGTGCTGGCCGGTTCCAGCCTTGGCGCCTACATCTCGGCCATCGCCTCGCTGCATGCGCCGGTGCAGGCGTTGTTCCTGATGGTGCCGCCGACCCGGATGGGGCCGATGCCGGCGCTGGACGCGGCCCCGGTGCCGACCAGCGTGGTCCACGCCTGGCGCGACGAACTGATTCCGCCGGCGGCGGTCATCGACTGGGCGCGGGCGCGCGCCGCGCGGCTGCTGCTGGTCGACGATGGCCACCGCCTGGAGAACCACGTCGAAGCCTCGGCGCGCGAATTCGAGGCATTGCTGCGCGGCCTGCGGCAGCCACCGGCCTGACGTAGATCGGGGCTACGTCCCCGATCTCGGCGTCCGGATGCAGGGAGCCGTCGGTGGCGCAGCCCCGACCTGCCGGTGGTTCTTGACCGGCCAATCCCCCATCCATGCCTTGCACCGCTGGCCCCGTACAATGGCGCCCCCCGGCCGTGGCCGCCCCAGTGACCTGCTTCCCGTGAAATTCTTCGTTTCCTGCGCCAAGGGCCTGGAGTACCTCCTGGCCGACGAACTGCTGGCGCTGGGCCTGCCCAAGGCCACCGCCACCATCGCCGGGGTCAACGCCGAAGGGGAGCTGCGCGACGCGCAGCGCGTGGTGCTGTGGTCGCGCCTGGCCAGCCGCGTGCTGTGGCCGCTGGCCGAGTTCGACTGCCCGGACGAGGCCGCGCTGTACCAGGGCGTGCTGGCGATGCCGTGGGAGCAGCACCTGGATGCCGACCTCACGCTGGCGGTGGATGCCCACGTTTCCGGCACCGCCATCACCCACGCGCGTTTCGCCGCGCAGCGCATCAAGGACGCGGTGGTCGACCGTCTGCGCGGGCAGGGCATGGAGCGGCCGTCGGTGAACGTCGAGTTCCCGGACGTGCGCATCAACCTGTCGCTGCGCAAGGGCCGGGCCACCATTTCCATCGACCTCGGCGGCGGCTCGCTGCACCGGCGCGGCTGGCGGCTGGCGCAGAACGACGCGCCGCTGAAGGAGAACCTCGCCGCCGCCGTGCTGCTGCGCGCCGGCTGGCCGAAGATCCACGCCGAGGGCGGCGGCCTGCTCGACCCGATGTGCGGCGGCGGCACGCTGCTGATCGAAGGCGCGCTGATGGCTGCCGACGTCGCGCCCGGCCTGCAACGCCACGGCAGCATCCCGCCCAGCCGCTGGCGCGGTTTCGACCAGGCGCAGTGGCGCGAGCTGACGGCCGAGGCGCGCGAGCGCGAGCGCGTCGGCCGCGCCGCGCTGAAGCAGGTCATCCATGGCAGCGACCTCGATCCGCAGGCGATCCGCGCGGCCAGGCAGAATGCCGAGGAGGCCGGCGTCGGCGAGGCGATCTGGTTCGGCGTGCGCGACGTGACCGACCTGCAGGTGCCGCCGCAGGAAACCGGCTGCGTGGTCTGCAATCCTCCCTACGACGAGCGCCTGGCCGCCGACGCGGCGCTGTACCGCCGTCTCGGCGCCGCGCTGAAGCAGGCGGTGCCGCAGTGGCGCGCCAGCCTGCTGTGCGGCAACGCCGAGCTGGCGTTCGCCACCGGCCTGCGCGCGCGCAGGACCTACCAGCTGTTCAACGGCGCGATCGAGTGCACGCTGATCGTCTGCGACCCCATCGCGGTGGCCGGGCGCGCGGACGATGGCCGGCCGCGCGAGCTCAGCGAGGGCGCGCAGATGGTCGCCAACCGCCTGCGCAAGAACCTGAAGAAGTTCAAGAGCTGGCGCGCGCGGGAGAACGTGACCTGCTTCCGCGCCTACGATGCCGACCTGCCGGAGTACGCGGCGGCCATCGACGTCTACCAGGAAGACGGCGGCAAGGGCCGTACCTTCCTGCACGTGCAGGAATACGCCGCGCCGGCCGCCATTCCCGATGCCGACGTGCGCCGCCGCCGCAACGAACTGCTGGCCGCCGCGCGCGAGGTGTTCGACGTGCCGGCCGAACAGGTGGCGCTGAAATCGCGCGAGCGCGGCAAGGGCGGCAGCAAGTACGGTCGTTTCGAGCAGCGCGGCGAGTTCATCCTGGTGCGCGAGAACGAAGCATTGCTGCGGGTCAACCTGTTCGACTACCTGGACACAGGCCTGTTCCTCGACCACCGTCCGCTGCGCCGGCACATGGCCGAACAGGCGCGCGGCAAGCGTTTCCTCAACCTGTTCTGCTACACCGGCGTGGCCAGCGTGGAAGCGGCGGTGGCCGGCGCGGCCGCGACCACCAGCGTCGACCTGTCCGGCACCTACCTGCAGTGGTGCGCCGACAACCTCGCGCTCAACGGCATGGGCGGCAGCCGCCACCAGCTGGTGCAGGCCGATGCGATCCAGTGGCTGGAAGCCGAGCAGGGCCGGTACGACGTGATCTTCTGCGACCCGCCGACCTTCTCCAACTCCGCGCGCGCCGAGGACTTCGACGTGCAGCGCGAGCAGCTGCGCCTGCTGCGCGCGGCGGTCGCGCGCCTGGCGCCGGGCGGCGTGCTGTATTTCTCCAACAACTTCCGCCGCTTCAAGCTCGAGGAGAACGCGATCGCCGAATTCGCGCGCTGCCGCGAGATCAGCGCGAAGACCATCGGCCCGGACTTCGAGCGCAACGCGCGCATCCATCGCGCCTGGGAACTGCAACGCCTGCCATAAGATTCGCCGCGGACGTACCCTGCGCCCCTTGTAGGAGCGACGCCAATCGCCCTGGGCTTTCCCCGGGAAGCCCCGCGCGAATG
>JAEWOJ010000133.1 GCA_023399815.1 Pseudomonadota bacterium
GGTTAAAGCCCCTCGCGACTGGCGTCGCTCCTACACACACATGCACACATGCGTGGCACACATGTGGCGAGTTGATGGCAACGGTCTGCCTCCGGCTCACAGCCCCGGCGGCAGCTTCACCTCGAAACGCGCGCCGCCCAGTTCGGCCGAACGCTTGACCTGCAGCTCGCCGCGGTAGTCCTTGATCAGGTCCTGCACGATCGACAGGCCGATGCCATGGCCCTGCACGCGCTCGTCGCCGCGCACGCCGCGCTGCAGCACCTTGGCGATGTTCTCCTCGGCGATGCCGGGGCCGTCATCCTCCACCACCAGTTCCAGCCCGGCACGCCGTCCCGGCGCACAGGGAATCGAGCGCACGGTCAACAGCACGCGGCGCCGGGCCCACTTGAAGGCGTTCTCCAGCAGGTTGCCGAGCAGCTCCTGCAGGTCGCCCGGCTCGCCGTAGAAATTGACGCCCGGCTCCAGCTCGAATTCGCACAGCACGCCCTTGCCGGCGTAGATCTTCTCCAGCCCCGGCACGATGTCCTCGGCGGTGGCCTCGATCGGCACCGGCGCGGAGAACAGCTTGTGGCCGGACGAGGCGGCGCGCGCCAGCTGGTAGGACACGAGGTTGTTCATGCGCTGCAGCTGCACGTCCAGTTCCTCGCGCAGCGCCGATTCGCCGGCGCCGCTGTCCAGCTGCGTGCGTAGCACCGCGATCGGCGTCTTCAGGCTGTGCGCCAGGTCGGCCAGGGTGTTGCGCTGGCGCTCGAGGTTCTCGCGCTCGCTCTCGATGAAGGCGTTGATGCTGTCGGTCAGCGGCTCCAGCTCGCGCGGGTGCATCTCGCTCATGCGCTCACGCTCGCCGCGCTGCACGCGGGTCAGTTCGTTGATCACGCGCTTGAGCGGACGCAGGCTCCACTGCAGCACCAGGGTCTGCAGCAGCAGCAGGATCAGGCCGGTCACGCCCAGCCAGAACCACACCGCACTGCGGAACACGCGCAGCTGCTTGCCCAGCGCGCGCGAGTCCTCGAGCACGTAGATGGTGTAGGGGAACTCGCTTTCGGGCGTGCCGTCACCGCCCCAGACCAGGCCCATCCCGTAGCGGTAGACCTCGCCGGGCGTGCCGTCGATCTGGGTGATCGGCAGCGGGCCCTCGAAGGTCTCCTCGCGCGGTTCGAGCATGCGCGCGCTGACGTCGGGCAGGATCGGCCCCTCGGCGGACATGGAGTTGCCGGAGTGGCCCGGCATCACCACCTGCAGGTACAGGCCGCTGCCGGGCACGTCGAAGCGCGGGTCCGGCGGTTGCTCGCGGATGTAGAGCGAACGGTCGCGGGTAAAGTCGATGCCGGCCGCATAGGCGGTGGCGTAGTTCTTCAGCCGTTCGGAAAGATTGGCGCGCGCGGTGCCGGCGAACGCGGCGTCCAGCGCGTAGCCGGCCAGCGCGAGGAAGGCCACCAGGCCCACCGAGGCGGCCAGCAGCTGGCGCGCCTGCAACGAACGCGGCCGCCAGCGTCGGAAGAACCACAGACGGCCGTAGATCATGTCCGTACCGCGCGCGGCGGATCAGCCCTCGTTGCGCGGAATGGCGAAGCGGTAGCCGCGGCCGCGCACGGTCTCGATCGGCTTGAGCTCGCCTTCCGGGTCCAGCTTCTTGCGCAGGCGGCCGATGAACACTTCCAGCACGTTGGAGTCGCGGTCGAAATCCTGCTGGTAGATGTGCTCGGTCAGGTCGGCCTTGGAGACCAGTTCGCCGGCATGCATCATCAGGTATTCGAGCACCTTGTACTCGTAGCTGGTCAGGTCCACGTTGCTGCCGGCCACGCTGACCGTCTGCGCGGCCAGGTCCAGCGCGACCGGGCCGCATTCCAGCGTCGGCTTGGACCAGCCGGCGGCGCGGCGCAGCAGCGCGTTGACGCGGGCCAGCAGCTCTTCCACGTGGAACGGCTTGACCAGGTAGTCGTCGGCGCCCTGCTTCAGGCCCTCGACCTTGTCCTGCCAGCTCGAGCGCGCGGTCAGGATCAGCACCGGGAACTTCTTGCCCTCCTCGCGCAGGGCCTTGATCAGCTCCATGCCCGACATCTTGGGCAGGCCCAGATCGATGATGCCGACGTCGAACGGCACTTCGCGCCCCATGTACAGGCCTTCCTCGCCATCCTGCGCCGCATCGACGGCAAAGCCTTCGCGCTTGAGCCGGGCTGCCAGGGTCTCGCGCAGCGGGGCTTCGTCTTCGACCAGAAGGATACGCATGAACTCTCCCTAGTTGCTTGGCCGGCCATCACCGGCGTGTGTAAGCGGATTGCGGGACAACTATCGCTGTTCAGGAGTTATCGCCGCGTGGTGGCTGCTCGGGCGGGCGCGGCCCGCGCGGCGCCCGGGGCGACGGCGGCGCATCGTCCATGTAGCGCACGCGGCCGCGGTCGTCCATGTACTTGACGCGGTTGATGTCGCGGCCGTCGTAGGGCACGCGCTCGGCCCCGAGGATGCGGCCGCCGGTCTCGCGCTGGACGCGCCGCACCGCATCGGAGAGCGAGCCCCCGTTGTCCTGCATGCGGGGACGCGGCATTTCCCGCTCGCCGACGCGCGCCGGCTCCTGCCGGACGTCCTGCGCCCACGCCTTCGCCATCGGCATGCCGGCCGCGAAGGCGGCGGCAACGGCGAGGACCAGAATGTGACGCGGAGCCGGAAGCATGGAGTGATCCTAATCGAACTGTGGCGGTTCGTTCAAAATCCGTGAAACGGAGGCCCGAATGAGCCTCACGCCGCCTTATGAAATCGAGCCAAATTCTTGATTTTTAGGGGTGAATCCGGTCTGAACCCTTCCCGCCCGCCCCGCGTTCGTTCAGCTGGATTAGCAAGGCTGAATGCGCGGCGGCGGCTCAGGCCGCGCGCATGGCCTGCTCGCGGGTGACCTGCACGGCCTGTTCGACCAGCGACCAGTCGGCGCCGGGGCGGTGGGCGCCCTCGCTGAGTACCTTGCGGAAGCCGCGCCCGCCGGGCTGGCCGTGGTACAGGCCGAGCAGGTGGCGGGTGATGTGCTTGAGCGCCAGCCCGCGTTGCAGCCGCGCCTCGACATAGGGGCGCAGCTGCGCCAGCAGTTCCTCGCGGCTGCGCAGGGGCATGCCGGTCTGCGCCGCTTCCAGCGCGTGCAGCACGTAGGGGTCGTGGTAGGCCGCGCGGCCCAGCATCACCCCGTCCACGTGCGCCAGCTGCGCCTGCGCGGCCTCCACCGTGGCCAGGCCGCCGTTGAGCACCACCGGCAGCGCCGGGCGCTCGGCCTTGAGCCGATGGGCCCAGTCGTAGCGCAGCGGCGGGATCTCGCGGTTCTCCTTGGGCGACAGGCCCTGCAGCCAGGCGTTGCGCGCATGCACGACGACCATCGCCGCGCCGGCCTGCACCTGGCGGTCCACGAAAGCGGAGAAGGCGGCGTAGTCGTTGTCCTCGTCCACGCCCAGCCGGCACTTCACCGTGACCGGGATGTCCACCGCCGCCGCCATCGCGGCCACGCATTCGCCCACCAGCTCCGGCTCGCGCATCAGGCAGGCGCCGAAGCGCCCGGCCTGCACGCGGTCGGAGGGGCAACCGCAGTTGAGGTTGACCTCGTCGTAGCCCCAGTCGGCGGCGATGCGCGCGGCCTGCGCCAGCAGCGCCGGATCGCTGCCGCCCAGCTGCAGGGCGAGCGGGTGTTCGCCGGCATCGAAGCCGAGCAGCCGCTGGCGGTCGCCATGGATCACCGCGTTGGCGTGCACCATCTCGGTATACAGCCGCGCGCCGGGCGCGAGGATGCGGTGGAACACCCGGCAATGGGTGTCCGTCCAATCCATCATCGGCGCGACGGACAGGCGCAGCGAGGCGGAATACCTGGCGGCGCGGGCGTCTCTGGTTGATTCGGCGGGGACGGACGGCTGGTTCATTGTTGCGGGACTTCTGCGGCTGCTCGGGGTTTGCGACGACGGGCCAGGGCTGTGGTGGGACTCAGCGAGCGCCATGCAGCACCGCTCCAGGGGAATGATCGCAGGCCGCCGCCGCAAGAACGGGGCGCTAGGTTACACGGCCCGCCTCCGGCGACGGGCGGATGCGCCGCCGGGCCGGCAGGGCCGTTGCCTTCCGGTTCACCGCCGCCCCGCCAATGAAAAGGGTTCGCCGCTCGCGCGGCGAACCCTTCCGGTACGGGCCTGGCCGTGCCTCAGTAGCGCAGGCGCAGGGTCATGCCGTAGGTGCGCGGCGCGCCGAGGAAGGCGTTCCACGAGCCGGTCTGGATCGGGGCGTCGATGCCGACCTGCTTGTAGGTCCTGTCGGTCAGGTTCTGGCCCCAGAATTCCAGCATCCAGCGGCCGTTGTCCGAACCCACGCCCAACCGCGCGTTGACCAGGGTGTAGGCATCCTGCGCCTTCTCCGGGTCCAGGTCCGAGCCGGTGTTGTAGTCGGACATGTACTTGGCGCCGACGTTGAAGCGGCCGACCAGGCTGCGGCCGAATTCCCATTCGTAGGTGATCGAGGCATTGCCCGACCACTTCGGCGCGAAGCTCATCTGGCTGCCCGGCAGCAGCGCCAGGTCGGCGTCGGGCAGCAGGTCGTCGCCATACTCGGTCTTGGCGTAGGTGAAGCCGCCCTGCACCATCAGCCCCTTGACCCCGGTCTGCCACAGGATCTCCGCGTCCACGCCCTGGGACACCACTTCGGGGATCGAGCGCACCACGAAGCTGGTGCCGAGGAAGCTGTTGAGCTGGAAGTCCTCGTACTTCTGGTAGAACAGCGCCGCGTTCAGCAGCAGGTTGCCGCCCAGCCAGGTGGTCTTGGCGCCGAGTTCGTAGCTGTCCACGAACTCGCCGGGGAAGGAGGTGTCGTCCACCGGCACGATGCCCTGGGTGCCGCTGGACAGGCCGTTGGCCGACTGCACGCGGTCGAGGTTGAAGCCGCCGGCCTTGTACCCGCGCGCGGCCGATACATAGGTCATCACCTCGTCGCTCCAGTTGTAGGCCAGCTTCACGGTGCCCGACCATTCTTTCTCGGTACGCTCCTGCGAGGTGGCGCGGCCGTTGTGGGCGACGTTGGCCCACGGCAGGCAGGTGAAGCCGATGGTGTTCTGGACAAGTGCCTGCTGCTGCGCCGCCGGCAGCATCGCGAACGGCACGCCGCGCGCGGTCAGCGCGGCGGCGATGCGGCCGACCGCGGCCGGATTCACCTGCCCGTTCGCCAGGAAGTACGAGGCGCAGGCCGGGCTGCCGTCCGGGTTGCTGTAGGCCGCGTCCAGCGTCTTCTTCTCGCGGGTGTAGCGCAGGCCCACGGTCACGTTGAACGCGTCGGTGGCGTGCCAGGTGTTGTTGGTGAACAGCGCCGTGCTCTTGGCGTTCTGCTGGTAGCGGTCCAGCGTGCCCAGGCCCTGGAACAGGGTGCCGAACGGGCGGCCGGTGGCGTCGGCGAGGTAGGTGGCCGCGTTCGGCAGCACCGCCAGCGCCGGGTTGATCCGGCCCATCAGCGCGATGGACATGTACGGCTCGTAGACCGCGCCGTAGCGGTAGCTCTCGTTGCGGGTCAGGTCCTCGTCCGAATAGAACGCGCCGACCATCCAGTCGATCTTTTCGGTCGAACCGGTCAGGCGCAGTTCCTGGCTGAAGGTCTTGAACCTGGTCAGCGACTCGTCCTCGTCCGGCGCGCGGTACAGCACGTCGGCGGCGCTGTAGTCGAAGTCCAGGCCGTTGATCGCCTGCCAGTCGCGCACGGCGGTGATCGAGGTCAGCACCGCCTCGTTGGCCCACGGCGTGGTCCAGTTGAGTTCCGCCGAGACGCCCTTGTCCTTGATGTCCTGCGCGGTGCTGCGGTTGCTGTAGGCCAGCCGGCGCGAGGGATCGGCCACCGGAATCACCGCCTCGCCGCCCGGCGTGAGCGCGTTGAGGATGGCCGCGGTCGAGCCGCGGTGGGTGGTGACGGTGACGCAGCAGTTCTCCTCGCGGCTGGTGAAATCGGCGCTCAGGTAGACGTCCAGGTTGTCGGTCGGCTCGAACAGCAGCTGGCCGCGCAGGGTGTGGAAGTTCTGGTCGCCGTCGTCGGTCTCGGTGCGCGGGCCGCCGCCGGTGCGCACCGTGTCGAAGCCGTCGCGCTTGCGCTTGGCCGCGTAGATGCGGATGGCGCTGTTCTCGCCCAGCGCGTCGTTGTACGAACCGGATGCGCCGACCGCGCCGTAGTTGCCCACGGTGATCTCGCCTTCGGCGCTCTGGGTGTAGCTGGGGCGGCGGGTGACCACGTTGATCACGCCGGCCGAGGTGTTCTTGCCGAACACGGTGCCCTGCGGCCCCTTCAGCACCTCGATCCGCTCCAGCTCGCCGAGGTCGCCGTAGCCGACGCTGTTGCGCGGCCGGTACACGCCGTCGATGACCACCCCCACCGACGACTCCAGGCCGGCATTGTCGCCAACCGTACCGATGCCGCGGATGCGCGCGGTGGTCTGCGCCGCGCTCTGGGTGCTGGTCACGGTCAGGCCCGGCACCAGCACCTGCAGGTCCTTGATGTCGCGCACGCCGGTGTCCTGCAACAGCTGCTCGGACAGCACGTTGATGACGATGGGAACCTCCTGCAGCGCTTCCTCGCGCTTCTGCGCGGTGACGGTGATGGTCGACAGGGTGGTGGCCGGCTCGTTGCCGCCCTCCTGGGCGGCGGTCTGCGCCCGTGCCGGCATGGAAGCGAAGGCGGCGAGGGCGGCCAGTATCGCGAGCGAGAGTCCCGTGTGCTGCAGGTTTCCGGTAGCCATGCGTCCCTCCCCAGGGTATTGGAATGGCGTTGCCTGAACTGTGCGGTCGATGTTCCGTCGAGATGTTTCGGGTTCTGGATGCGCCGGGCGGGGCCTCTTCCCGCCAAATTCGGCAAACTTTAGTTAAACCGAGTTCACATTTCCCCGCATTCTGCGTTGCATCGATACGCTGCCCCGATCATTGGGATGGAGCAGCATGGCCGCGGCGGGAATGCCCGTTCGTGGCGGCCGCCACGTCGGCACTGCGACGGCATCGGGACAGGCGGCCCGGCCCGATGCATCACCATCGTGGCCGGCATCGGCAGGCCTCCGCCCGCGTACCGGATTTGCCTGGCCCTGCCATCGGCCCGCTGCCCTTCGCCTGCCCGCCCTTGCGGCGAACACCCAAGCCGCGCCCATCGCGAGGCCGACCTGCATATCCACGGCCTGGACATCCCGAGGGGAGAAAGGCAGAGCCGATAGCCGATGCCTCCGGCAACCCGCAAACCAATGCCCGCCCGCTCCGGCCCGGCCTGCACCTGCCTCGCACGCCCGCCCCTGGCCGCATCGGCAGCGCTTGACCCGCGCCGGCCACGCGCCTATCGTGTGCGCGCCACGGGTTTTCATCTCTTCATTCGGATAAAGGGATGGAATTAAACGGGAATCCGGTGAAGCGCGCCCACAAGGCCCGCCATTCCGGAGCTGCCCCGCAGCGGTGAATGGAAACGACCGCCGTCATCGAGCACTGGGCCGAGGCCCGGGAAGCGACGGCCACTAGGCGGACGCAGCCGCGTCCACGTCCATCAGCCCGAATACCGGCCTGGGCCGGGAGGCGCACTGCCTCCTGTTTCGACCTGGCGTCTCCGCGGGGAGGCGGCCGGCAACCGCGTGCGCCAGCCGGCGCGCCTGCTGCCGCCTGCCTCCGTCATGGAACCCGGTTCGCCCGCGGGGGCGAAGGTCGCTGGCGGGATGGCTGCCTGGTCCGGGAGGACCGGCGCGGCACCGCGCGGTTCCTTCGTTCCTCAATGCCCATGCAATGAGGAAAGTGTCATGACTACCGTTACCAACCTGGGGTTTCCCCGCATCGGCGCGCGCCGCGAACTCAAGCGTGCGCTGGAAAGCCACTGGCGCGGCGAGAGCGACGCCGCGCAGCTGCTGGCCACCGCCGCCGAACTGCGCGCGCGCCACTGGCGGCTGCAACGCGACGCCGGCGTGGACGTACCGCCCAGCAACGACTTCTCGCTGTACGACCACGTGCTCGACACCGCGTTCCTGTTCGACGCCATTCCCGGACGCTACCGCGCCCTCGCCGACCGCGACCCGCTGGCCGCGTACTTCACGATGGCGCGCGGCCTGCAACAGCCGGGCATCGACCTGCACGCGCTGGAAATGACCAAGTGGTTCGACACCAACTACCACTACCTGGTGCCGGAGCTGCATGCCGGCCAGCGTTTCGCGCTGCGCGGCGACAAGCCGCTGGCCGAATACCGCGAGGCGAAGGCGCTGGGCATCGAGACCCGGCCGGTGCTGCTGGGCCCGGTAAGCTTCCTGCTGCTGTCCAAGACCATCGACGGCAGTGATCCGCTGGACCTGCTCGATGCGCTGCTGCCGGCCTACGCGCAGCTGCTCGGCGCCTTGAAAGCGGAAGGCGCGCAGTGGGTGCAGCTGGACGAACCGGTGCTGGTGCAGGACCTGGACGACACCGCGCGCGCCGCCTTCCGGCACGCCTATGCGCGGCTGGCCGACGCGCCGCATCCGGACATCCTGCTGGCCACCTATTTCGGCGCGCTCGACGACAACCTCGCGCTGGCCGCGTCGCTGCCGGTGCAGGGCCTGCACGTGGACCTGGTGCGCGCGCCCGAGCAGCTCGACGCCGTGCTGCGCGCGTTGCCGGCCGGGCGCGTGCTGTCGCTGGGCCTGGTCGATGGCCGCAACATCTGGCGCAACCCGCTGGACAATGCGCTGATCCTCGCCCGCTATGCCCGTGGCCACCGCGGCGGCGACCGGCTATGGCTGGCGCCTTCCTGCTCGCTGCTGCACTGCCCGGTCGACCTGGCGCTGGAGAAGAAGCTCGACGCCGAACTGCGCGGCTGGCTGGCGTTCTCGCGGCAGAAGCTCGAGGAACTGCGGCGGCTGGCCGACGCGCTCGATGGCCGCGAGGGCGCCGAAGCGGCGCTGGCACCGGCGCGCGAAGCGGCCGAATCGCGGCGCCGTTCGCCGCGCGTGCACAACCCGGCGGTCAAGGCCCGGGTGGCCGCGCTCACCGCCGCCGACGCCACGCGCGCCACCCCGCATCCGCAGCGCCTGCCGCTGCAGGCGGCGACCCTGCGCCTGCCGCCGTTCCCGACCACCACGATCGGCTCGTTCCCGCAGACGCCCGAGGTGCGCGAGGCGCGCGCCCGCAACCGCTCGGGCAAGCTCGCCGACGCCGACTACGAGGCCTTCCTCGAACGGCAGACCGAGCAGTGCGTGCGCGAGCAGGAGCGGATCGGGCTGGACGTGCTGGTGCACGGCGAGTTCGAACGCAACGACATGGTCGAGTACTTCGGCGAGCAGCTCGACGGTTTCGCCTTCACCGGCAACGGCTGGGTGCAGAGCTACGGCTCGCGCTGCGTGAAGCCGCCGATCATCTACGGCGACGTCAGCCGCCCGGCGCCGATGACGGTGCGCTGGTCGCGGTACGCACAGTCGCTGACCGACAGGCCGATGAAGGGCATGCTCACCGGCCCGGTGACGGTGCTGCAATGGTCGTTCGTGCGCGACGACCAGGAACGCGCGCAGACCTGCCGGCAGATCGCGCTGGCGCTGCGCGACGAGGTCGCCGACCTGGAAGCGGCCGGCATCCGCGCCATCCAGATCGACGAGCCGGCGCTGCGCGAAGGCCTGCCACTGCGCCATGCGCAACGCCGGCACTACCTGGACTGGGCCGTGCAGGCCTTCCGCATCGCCGCCAGCGGCGTGGCCGACGCCACCCAGATCCACACCCACATGTGCTACGCGCAGTTCAACGACATCATCGATTCGGTGGCGGCGCTGGACGCGGACGTGATCTCGATCGAGACCTCGCGCTCGCGCATGGAACTGCTCGATGCGTTCGCGCGCTTCGACTATCCCAACCAGGTCGGGCCGGGCGTGTACGACATCCATTCGCCGCGGGTGCCCGACCGCGCGGAAATGGTCGACCTGCTGCGCAAGGCCGCCGACGTGCTGCCGGCGGAAAAACTGTGGGTGAACCCGGACTGCGGCCTCAAGACCCGCGGCTGGCCGGAGACCCGCGCCGCGCTGGAAGCGATGGTGGAAGCGGCGCAGGTACTGCGCGGCGAATCCGTCGCCTGACGGACCGTCAGGGAGGCCCGGCCGCCGCCGGGCCTTCCGCGCTCAGGTGACGGCCAGCCCGGGCAGTTCCACCGACACCACGCCTTCGACCCGCCCCAGCGCTTCGGCCTTGGCCAGCAGCTGCTCGCGTGGCAGCGGCGGATCGCAGTCGATGTCGACGATGTCGTTGTCCTGCTCGCGTGGGCGCAGGGTGATGCGTTTCACCGGCAGGCCGGCGTCGCTGGCCGCGGCCTCGACGCGCGCCAGCGGCGTACCCACCGCCACGCGCAGCCGCAGGCGGCCGCTGCGCGCGCGGCGGCGCAGGTAGCGCTGTTCCAGCGGCTTGAGCAGCGCCAGGATCGCCCACAGCAGCAGCGTGGCCATGATCGCCGCCGCATACAGCCCGGCGCCCGCGGCCAGGCCGACCGACGCCACCGCCCACAGCCCCGCCGCCGTGGTCAGGCCGCGGATCACCTGCTCGCGTTGCAGGAACAGGATGGTGCCGGCGCCGAGGAAGCCGACGCCGCTGACCACCTGCGCGGCGATGCGCGAGGGGTCCAGCACCACGCCCGGTCGTCCGAGCACGTCGAAGAAACCGAACGCCGACACGATGACGGCCAGCGCCGAACCCACGCACACGAGCATGTGCGTGCGCAGCCCCGCCGCCCATTCCAGGCGCCCGCGGTTGATGCCGATCACCGCGCCCAGCAGCGCCGCCAGCAGCAGCCGCAGGCCAAGCTCCCACCACTGGATCATTGCCGCCTCCCGATCGCCTGCCGTGGCCGCAGTGTAGGCCGATGCGCACATCGCGCCGAACCTCTGTGCCTCGCGCGTCATCGCGGACACTCTCGCCCGGCGCCCGTCATGGCGGCGTTACACTCGCAGGTCCCCCGCACCGGAACGCGCGATGTACGGCAATGACACAGCCCTGCTGGTGGTCGACCTGCAACCCGATTTCATGCCCGGCGGCGCACTGCCCTGCCACCAGGGCGACGCCATCGTGCCGGGCATCGCCGCACTGCTGGCGCAGCGCCGCTACGCCACCGTCGTCGCCACGCAGGACTGGCATCCGGCCGACCACGCCTCGTTCGCCAGCCAGCATGCTGGCCGCCGGCCGTTCGAGTCGATCGAACTGCACGGCCATCCGCAGACGCTGTGGCCGGACCACTGCGTGCAGGGCAGCGCGGGCGCGGCGCTGCACCCGCAGGTGGACTGGGACAGCGCCGACTTGATCCTGCGCAAGGGCAGCGACCGGCAGGTGGATTCGTACAGCGCCTTCCGCGAGAACGTCGGCCCGCACGGCGACCGCCCCGCCACCGGCCTGGCCGGCTGGCTGCACGAGCGCGGCATCGCCGAGGTGCACGTGTGCGGGCTGGCGCGCGACTACTGCGTGCTGTGGAGCGCGCAGGATGCGGCCATCAGCGGTTTCCGCGTGCGCTTCCTGTGGGAACTGACGCGGCCGGTGTCGCCGGACAACGACGAGGCTACGCGCATCGCGCTGGTCGAGGCCGGGATCGACATCGGGAAGTGATGCCGCGCCTCAGCGGAACACCACGGTGCGGTGGCCGTTGAGCAGGATGCGGTGCTCGACGTGGCGGCGCACCGCGCGGGCCAGCACCAGCGACTCGGTGTCGCTGCCCAGCCGCACCAGGTCGCGCGGCGTCATGGCGTGGTCCACGCGGGCGACGTCCTGCTCGATGATCGGGCCTTCGTCCAGGTCGCTGGTGACGTAGTGCGCGGTGGCGCCGATGATCTTGACCCCGCGCGCGTGCGCCTGGTGGTAGGGCTGCGCGCCCTTGAAGCTGGGCAGGAAGCTGTGGTGGATGTTGATCGCGCGGCCGGCCAACGACCGGCACAGCTGCGGCGAGAGGATCTGCATGTAGCGCGCCAGCACCACCAGGTCGATGTTTTCGCGTTCGACTAGATCCAGGATCTGCCGTTCCTGCAGCGCGCGGTTTTCCGCGTTCACCGGCAGGTGCTGGAACGGCACGCCGTAGGAGCCGGCCAGCGCGGCGAAGTCCTCGTGGTTCGAGGCCACCGCGGCGATGTCCACCTGCAACTGGCGACTGTGCGCACGGAACAGCAGGTCGTTCAGGCAGTGCCCCTGCCTGCTGACCAGCACCAGCAGCCGCGCGCGGCGCCGCGCATCGTGCAGCTGCCAGTCCATCGCGAACTCCCCGCCCAGCCGCTGCAGGCGTTCGCGCACGGCGGGCGCCTCGCCGGCCGCGGCCATGTCGAAGTGCACGCGCAGGAAGAAGCGCCCGCTTTCCTCGTCGCCGAACTGCTGGGCGTCGAGGATGTTGCAGCCGGCCTCGAACAGCAGGCCGGACACGCGGTAGACGATGCCGGTACGGTCCGGGCAGGAAAGCGTGAGGATGTAGTCGGGGCGCATCGCCGGAGTCTAGCGACGCGCAGAAATTTCCGGGGAAACCGTTTCCCGCCGATGCGACCGCACGCAGCGCGTGCAGGAGCGGCGCCAGTCGCGATGGGACGGTCCCATTGAGTCCCTGCAATGGATGCGGCGCATCGCGGAAGGAAGTGCACGAAGGCCCCATCGCGACTGGCGTCGCTCCTACAGGAACAGGCCGCGCGCCGCGTGCGGCTCGCTGCGCAGGTATTGCGGCGCCGGGTGCACGTGCGCGCCCAGTTCGGCGGCCGCATGCCAGGGCCAGCGCGGGTCGTAGAGGATGCCGCGGGCGATGCCGATGGCATCGGCGTGGCCCTCGGCCAGGATCGCCTCGGCCTGCCGCGGCTCGGTGATCAGGCCCACCGCGACCACCGGCGTGGCGACCTGCGCCTTGATCGCTCCGGCCAGCGACACCTGGTAGCCCGGGCCGACCGGGATCTGCTGGCGCGGGTCGAGCCCGCCGCTGGAGACGTGGATGAAATCGCTGCCGCGCGCCTCCAGCGCCCTGGCGACGACGATGCTCTGCGCCACGTCCCAGCCGCCCTCCACCCAGTCGGTGGCGGAAATGCGCACGCCCACCGCGACGCCGGCCGGGACCGCGGCGCGCACCGCGTCGTATACGCGCAGCAGCAGGCGCATGCGGTTCTCCAGCGAACCGCCGTAGTCGTCGTCGCGGCGGTTGCTCAGCGGCGACAGGAACTGGTGCAGCAGGTAGCCGTGCGCGGCATGGATCTCGATCAGTTCCAGCCCCAGGCGCGCGGCACGGCGCGCGGCGGCCGCGAATGCCTCCACCACGCCGTCGATGCCGGCCGCGTCCAGCGCCAGCGGCACCGGATCGCCGGCATTGAACGGCAGCGCCGAAGGCGCCACCGCCTGCCAGCCATGCGCCTGGTCCGGCGCGATCACGCCGCCGCCGTCCCAGGGCCGCGCGGTGGAGGCCTTGCGCCCGGCATGGGCGAGCTGGATGCCGATGGGCATCGTCGACCAGCGCCGCACCGAGGCCAGCACCTGGCCCAGCGCCGCTTCGGTGGCGTCGTCCCACAACCCGAGGTCGGCCCAGCTGATGCGCCCGCGCGGTTCCACCGCGGTGGCCTCCAGGATCAGCAGGCCGGCGCCGGACTGGGACAGCATGCCCAGGTGCTGGACATGCCAGTCGGTGGCGCGGCCGTCGTCGGCCGAGTACTGGCACATCGGCGCGATGACGATGCGGTTGCAAAGGGACAGCGGGCCGAGCGGCAGCGGCGAGAACAGATGGCTCACGTGGGCGATCCGGTTGGGGGGCGCCCATTGCACTCCCGCGCGCCGGCGCGATTCAACCGGCGCGGTGGATCACTGCGTCTTGGCAGCGGCCGGCGTGCCGTCGAGCAGGAAGCCCAGCGCCTGCGCGCAGGGTTGTTCGATCTTCAGCGACAGCAACGCATCGGCGCGGGTACGGCCAAGGTTGACCGCCGCCACCGGCAGGCCGGCCCTGGCCGCGGCATCGACGAAGCGGAAACCGGAATAGACCATCAACGACGAGCCCACCACCAGCACCGCGTCTGCCCGTTGCAGGTGCGCGTGCACCGCGGCCACGCGTTCGCGCGGCACGTTCTCGCCGAAGAACACCACGTCCGGCTTGAGCAGGCCGCCGCAGGCCGCGCAGTCCGGCACCTCGAAACCGGAGAAGTCGCCTTCCAGGTCGGCGTCGCCGTCGGGCGCCTGCGCCGCCTGCAGGGCCGCCCATGCCGGGTTGGCGTCGAGCAGACGCCGCTGCAACGCCTCGCGCGGCGAGCGCGCCCCGCAGCCCATGCAGCGCACTTCGTCCAGCCGGCCGTGCAGGTCGATCACGCGGCGGCTGCCCGCGCGCTGGTGCAGGCCGTCCACGTTCTGGGTCAGCAGCAGTTCGACCCTGCCGGCCGCCTCCAGCGCGGCCAGCGCATGGTGGGTGGCATTGGGCCGGGCCTGGCCGAAGCGCGGCCAGCCGACCAGGCTGCGCGCCCAGTAGCGCCGGCGCACGGCGGCATCGGCCATGAAAGCGCGGTAGTCCACCGGCGGCGTGCGCTTCCACTGGCCATCGGTGTCGCGGTAATCGGGAATGCCCGAATCGGTGCTGCAGCCGGCACCGGTCAGCAGCAACAGGCGCCGGTGGCCGGCGATGAACTCCGCCAGGCGCGCGTCCATCGCCATGGACCCGATGCCGGCATCCTCCGGCCGCACGGCCATCGCCCGCGCTCCGGATCAGGCCTGCGGCGGCAACGCCGGTACCGAGGTCGGGTGGCCGTCGGCATCCAGCGCCACCATCACGAAGTGGCCGCGCGTGCACAGCTTGCGTTCGCCGCTGTGCAGGTCCTCGGCGACCAGCTCGACCTGCACCGTCATCGAGCTGCGCCCGACTTCGACCACGCGGCCGACGGTCTCGACCATCTCGCCGATGCGGATCGGCAGCTTGAAGTCCACCTGGTCCGAGTGCGCGGTGACCACGGTGCGGCGCGAGTAGCGCGCGGCGGCGAGGAAGGCGGCCTTGTCCATCCACGCCATCGCCTGGCCGCCGAACAGGGTGCCGAGGTGGTTGGTGTGGTTGGGGAAGACGATCTCCACCATGCGGACTTCGGTGGGCGGGACGATGGCGGAGGTGGCGTTCATGGCAGTGCCGATGGGGTCTGGAAACAGTTCCGGATGATACGCAGCGGCGGTGGCGCCGATGTGACGTGGCCGCGCGCCCGGCGCGGTGCGCTCCAGAAATCGTCGGTCAGGCCGCGGCGGGACATCGCCCCGCCCTGCGGCCCGTGCCTCAGAAGTGCATGTCGAACGCGACCTCGCCCTGCACGCCGACCTGGTAGGCCGAGACGCGGCGCTCGAAGAAGTTGGTCAGCTCCTGCACGTCCTGCAGTTCCATGAACGGCAGCGGATTGCGCACGTCGTACTTCCTGGCCATGCCCAGCTTGGCGAAATGGTTGTCGGCGCAGTGCTGCAGGTACTGGCGCATGTCGCGGGTGGAGATGCCGGCACGCCGCCGGACAGCACATCCTCGGCGAACTGCACCTCGCATTCGATCGCCTCTTCCAGCATGTCGTAGACCTGCTGTTCCATCCGCGCATCGAACAGGTCAGGTTCCTCGGCGCGGATGGTGCGCACGCACTCGAAGGCGAACTCCATGTGGCAGCTCTCGTCGCGGAACACCCAGTTGGTGCCCGAGGCCAGGCCCGGCAGCAGGCCGCGCGAGCGGAAGAAATACACGTAGGCGAAGGCGGCGAAGAAGAACAGGCCCTCGATGCAGGCGGCGAAGCAGATCTGGTTGAGCAGGAACTGGCGGCGCTGCTCGCGGGTCTCGATGCGCTTCAGTCCCTGGATCGAGTCGATCCACTTGAAGCAGAAGTCGGCCTTCTTCTTGATCGATTCGATGTTCTCCACCGCGGCGAACGCCTTGAAGCGCTCCTCCGGGTCCGGCAGGTAGTTGTCCAGCAGGGTCAGGTAGAACTGCACGTGCAGCGCTTCCTCGTACAGCTGGCGCGACAGGTACATGCGCGCTTCCGGCGCGTTGAGGTGCTGGTACAGGTTCAGCACCAGGTTGTTGGAGACGATGGAATCGCCGGTGGCGAAGAAGGCGACCAGGCGGTGGATCAGGTGGCGGTCGGCCGGGGTCATCTTGTGGTGCAGGTCGGTGATGTCGATCTGGAAATTGATCTCGTCCACCGTCCAGCTGTTCTTGATCGCGTTGCGGTACATCTCGTAGAAGTCCGGGTAGCGCATCGGGCGCAGGGTCAGTTCGAAACCCGGGTCGAGCAGCATCTGGCGGGGTTGTGCGGACATGGGATGGCTCCTGTTTCGGTACCGCCTCCATTCCGGGAGGGCGGCGCAATGGGGGAGGATGCGGCGGCAGGACGGCGCCGGCGGGCAAGGCAGGGTCGAGGGCGGCGCGTTGAAGCTTCCGTCAGGCGTCGAAGGCGCCTTTCCCGGCCCTCCCCTGCGCATGCGAAAGGGAGGGGGCAAGCGGAATCGGGGCGGCGCATCCCTGCGCCTGGGGCATCCGTGCCCCGTCGTCCCTCAAAAGCCGGGTGTCACTGGCAGGCCTCGCAGGCTTCCGGGTTTTCCAGCGAGCAGGCCACGGCCTCGACCGGGGCATAGGCGCTGACCGTGGTCTTGGTGATCTTGGTGGCCGGGCGCGAGCGCAGGTAATAGGTGGTCTTGATGCCCTGCTTCCACGCGTACATGTACATGGACGAGAGCGCGCCGATGTTCGGGCTTTCCATGAACAGGTTGAGCGAGGCGGACTGGTCGATGAAGGCGCCGCGCGTGGCGGCCATGTCAATCAACGAGCGCATCGGCAGTTCCCACACCGTGCGGTAGACCGTGCGCAGCGCTTCCGGGATCTGCACGATGTTCTGGATCGAGCCGTCGGCCAGCTTGATCGCGTCGCGCATCTCCGTCGTCCACAGCCCGAGCTGCTTCAACTCGCCCACCAGGTAGCGGTTGATCTGCAGGAAGTCGCCGGACAGGGTTTCGCGCTTGAACAGGTTGGACACCTGCGGCTCCACGCATTCGTAGCAGCCGGCGATCGAGGCGATGGTCGCGGTCGGGGCGATGGCGATCATCAGCGAGTTGCGCAGGCCGTGCTGCTTGATGCGCTCGCGCAATGCGTCCCAGCGCGCGGCGTCGGCCGGCACCACGTTCCATGCGTCGAACTGCAGTTCGCCATTGGCCGCGCGCGTGTCGGCGAACGAGGCGTGCCTGCCGCGTTCGGCCGCCAGTTCGCACGAGGTCTCCAGCGCGTGGAAATAGATTTCCTCGGCGATCTTCGCCGACAGCGCGCGCGCGGCATTGGAGTCGAACGCCAGCCGCTTGCGGAAGAACACGTCCTGCAGGCCCATGCAGCCCAGGCCCACCGGGCGCCAGCGCAGGTTGCCGCGGCGCGCGGTCTCGATCGGGTAGAAGTTCAGGTCGATCACCCGGTCGAGCTGGCGTACCGCCAGGCGCACGGTTTCGGCCAGCTTGTCGAAATCGAAATCGCCGTGTTCGTCGAGGTGGTTGCCGAGGTTGATCGAACCGAGGTTGCACACCGCCGTTTCCTCGGCGCTGGTGACTTCCAGGATCTCGGTGCACAGGTTGGACAGGTGGATCACGTTGCCGGCGCGCAGGGTCTGGTTGCTGGCGCGGTTGCACTTGTCCTTGAAGGTCATCCAGCCGTTGCCGGTCTCGGCCAGCGTGCGCATCATCCGCGCGTACAGCTTGCGCGCCGGGACCGCGCGCGCGGCCTTGCCCTGCGCCTCAGCCTGCAGGTAGGCGCGTTCGAAGGCCTCGCCGTACAGGTCGGTGAACTCGGGCACCACGCGCGGATCGAACAGCGACCATTCCTGGTCGGCCTCCACGCGCTGCATGAACAGGTCCGGCACCCAGTTGGCGAGGTTGAGGTTGTGGGTGCGGCGCGCGTCGTCGCCGGCGTTGTCGCGCAGTTCCAGGAAGTCCTCGATGTCGGCGTGCCAGGTTTCCAGGTACACGCAGGCCGCGCCCTTGCGCTTGCCGCCCTGGTTGACCGCGGCCACCGAGGAATCCAGCGTCTTCAGCCACGGCACGATGCCGTTGGAGTGGCCGTTGGTGGACTTGATCAGCGAACCGCGCGAACGCACGCGGGTATAGCTCACGCCGATGCCGCCGGAGAACTTGGACAGCTGCGCGATGTCGCCGTACTTGGCGTAGATGGACTCGAGCGAATCCTGCGGCGAGTCCAGCAGGAAGCACGAGGACAGCTGCTCGTGGCTGGTGCCGGCGTTGAACAGGGTCGGGCTCGACGGCAGGTAGTCCAGGTTGCCCAGCCGCTGGTACAGCGCCAGCGCCTCGGGCACGTCCTCGGACAGCGCGCTGGCGATGCGCAGGAAGAACTGCTGCGGGGTCTCGATGACCTTGCGCGAATGCGGGTGGCGCAGCAGGTAGCGGTCGTACAGCGTGCGCAGGCCGAAGTAGTCGAAGTTCAGGTCGAACGCCGGGTCGATGGCGTCGTTGAGCTTGCGCGCGTTGGTCTGCACGAAATTCAGCAGGCGGTCGTTGATCAGGCCCACTTCGTGGCCGCGGCCCACCGACTGCGAGAAGGCGTGGATCTCCTGGCCGGACACTTCCTTGGCGATGAAGTTGGCCAGCAGGCGCGCGGCCAGGCGGCCGTATTCGGGCTCCTCGCCGATCAGCAGCGCGGCAGTGCGGATCGACAGTTCGTCCAGTTCCTGGGTGGTGGCGCCGTTGTACAGGCCGGAGATGGTGCGCGTGGCCACGCGCATCGGGTCGACGGCATGCAGGCCTTCGCAGCAGCGCTGGATGGCGCGGACGATCTTGTTCAGGTCCACCGGTTCGGTGCTGCCATTGCGCTTGGTCACGCTCATGGCGGTGGCGGTCGGCGGCGGGGTCAGTGCGAAGCCGGCCTCGGCCGGGGCAACTGCGGTATCGATGGCGGTCACGGCAATGCGTCCTCATGGCGTGGTGCACGCGGCGCCTGCCCTCGCAGGAACCAGGGCCGGTGGCGGGCGACGAGCATGGAAGGACGGCGTCGCAGCAACCGCGACGGACGCGACCAGACGTCGCCACCGGCAGTACCGCGTCGCCAGCCGTCTTCCCCTCGAAGACTCCGCAGCCGGCACCGCGCGCTGTGCTTCGCGCGGCTGTCGGCAGGTCTTCGGACTCATGGGCCTGAAGCACGGAACGAGTGGGGAGGAACGGGGAACGAGTCAAAACGGCAGCGTTTGCCTTCTCTCGTTTCTCGTTTCTCTGAACTCGTTCCTGCTTCTCCTGTACCGCCGCTTCCCAAGGCTTCGGGCCTCAGTGCTTTGTGGCGGGTTCGTTCCCAATTACCGCTGCGGGGCAGTGCCGGAATGGCCCATGAGGGCGTCACCGGCTTCCCTTTCAATCCAGCGGGAGAGCAACCCGCCAGAACCGACGAGCCACAAGATAGTGGGGGTGACTGGCCCGGTCAACGCCAAATCTTGTGGATAACCGCAGGTCCCTTGGGGCACAAGCGATCCGCCCTGCGCCCCCTGGGGCCGGCACCGCGACCCGCCCATCGCGGCTGCGCAGTCAAGCCCCGGATGGCCGATCCAGCGGCAGGAAAACGCCGCACGCATTCATCATCCGATACCCGGATTGCGCCGCCATGACTTCCGGCCGGCGCCCCGTCCGACGGGGCCGGCGATGCTGTGCCCACGCCGAACACGGAAGACCCTCCATGCGCCGCCTGGCCCTCGTCACCGCCCTGCTCGCCCTCTCGCCCCTGGCCGTCCAGGCCGGCACAGTGAAATCGCCGGAACTCTCGTCCACCCAGTGCGGGGTCAGCACCGACTATGACGTGCTGGTCGATGGCGGCGGCATCTGGCTGCGTCGGCACGACGCCACGCCGCGCGAGATCGTGTTCCACGACGGCGAGTTGAGCATCGACGGGCACATGCAGGCGGTCAGCGCCGACGACGCGCAGCGCCTGCGCGTGCTCGAGGCCGGGGTGCGCCAGATGATGCCGGCGGTCACCGGCATCGCCAACGAGTCGGTGGGGATCAGCTTCGACGTGCTGGACATGGTCTATGGCTCCATGACCGGCAACTTCAATTCGCGCAAGGTGCGTGCCCTGCGCAAGGATGCCGAGCGCTTCGTCGCCTCGACCATCGGCCGCGGGCGCTGGGAGCAGGACCTGTTCGGCGAAGGCTTCGAGCAGCGCGTGCAGGAATCAGCCGAATCGCTCAAGGGCTCCATCGCCCGCGGCCTGTTGTGGACCATGCTCACCGGCAGCGAGGAACGCATCGAGAAACGCAGCGAGAAGATCGAAGCGGAACTGGAGCCGAAGATCGAGGCGCGCGCCCATGCCCTGGAGCAGCATGCGCAGTCCCTGTGCACCCAGGTCCTGGCGCTGGACCAGCTGCAGTCGGCGCTGGAGTTCCGCTACAACGGCCAGCCGTTGCGGATGATGAGCGTCAGCGGCGATGCGCCCGCGCCGGTGGCGAAGGAGCAGGCCCCGGACAACAGCATCACGGTGCCGTAAGTCCCTCTCCCTGCGGAAGAGGGGTTGGGATGGGGGCAGACGGAGTACGGTTGGTTCACCATCATCGACTCCGTTCGCCCCTCATCCGCCCTTCGGGCACCTTCTCCCGCGGGGAGAAGATCCACTCGACCGGCGCCACGGCGCCGGCATCGCGCTCAGCCCTTCGGCAGCTGTGCCAGTTCCTCGCGCACCAGCCGCACCACCAGCTTGTCCAGCGTGTCCACCGAATAGTCGGCCACGTCGTGCACGGTCTCGCGGCCGGGGCCGCTGCCCGGGTCGGACGCATCCTTGTAGGTGAGGAAGATGAAACGCCCGCCGGTGTACTGGGCGATCTGCCGCTGCACGATCTCGCCGGTGGTGTCCTGCCCCGACGCGGCCACGCTGAACACCTTGATGCCCTTGCCCAGTGCGGCGAGCATGGTCTGGTCGTAATGCGGTTGCGGATAGTCCATGTGCGGCGGCGCGTCGGCCAGCGACACCAGCAGGCGCGTAGTCGCCGGGCCACGCCAGGCCAGTGCCTGCACCGCGTGGTCGAAGGCCTCGTTCATCGCCTCGGGCATGTCGCCGCCGCCACCGGCACGCACGCCGTCGAGCACCTGCTGGAACGCGGTGAAGTTGCCGGTCAGGTCCCAGCTGCGTACGAAGTACTCGTCGCCGCGGTCGCGGTAGGTGACCAGCCCCAGGCACACGTCCGGGTGCGACGGCAGCTGTTCGATGCTCTGCACGATGTCGCGCAGCGAAGCGCGCAGCTTGTCGATCTCATCGCCCATCGAACCGGTCGCATCGACCATGAACACCAGGTCCAGCCGCGCGCGCGCCGTCGGCGCCGCCGCCGGCAGCCGCACTTCCAGCGCGTCCTTCTGCCCGCGCCGCAGCTGCGCCTGCCGGCCATCGCGGCGCACGTCCACCCGGTAGCTGGCCGAATCGCGGTCGTCGAAGGCATTCAGGTGCAGCCAGGCCTGGCCACCGGCATCGGTACGCGCCCACAGGCGCGCGCCATCGGCGGCGGAGACCGCGACCTCGGCATCGGGCACCGGCCGGCCCTGCGCATCGACTACGCGCAGGCGCTGGCGCACCGAGATGTCGCGTCCCAGTTGTGTCGATTCGGCATGACGCTGCAGGAACTGCCGGAAGCCGCCGAAGTCGGCGTTGTCGTCGACCACGCCCGCCGTCACCGGCGGCAGCGGCTGCTGCGCGGGCGGCTCCGGTCGCCGTGGCGCGGCAACCCGGGCGCCCGTCACCGCCACCGAGTCGAGCGCGGCGGCCGGCGGAGGTGGTGCCGCCGGCGACGGCGCCGTTTCCCGCAGCTCCACGCTGCGCGCCGCCTTGCCGACCAGGTGCGGGATCCCCTGTTCGCGACGCCGCGGTTGTGGATCGGGGACGTCGCGCATCCGCGGCGTGTCGCTGCATGTGGTGGCGACCGGCGCGCGGAAGTTCGGGACGGTCTGGCGCTGGCGCTGCGGCATAGGCGCTTGCGCCGCCTGCTCCGGCGCGGCGATGGCCGGTTCCGGCCACACCGGCTCGCCGGCGAGCGCCGGCCATCCCGCCAGCAGGGTCAGGGCGAACGCCAGCGAACAGGCCGGCAGGCGCCGGGAGGTCGGGCTTGCATGCTTCATGGGGTTCCTCCGTTGCCGCGCATCACGGCATCCGTGGCCTGAAACGGATCACCGCGCCCAACGGGGTTGGCCGGCATCGCCGGCCGGCGCCCTGCCCCGCAGGCCGGGACAGGGCCGCCTGCCCGTCCGTCAGTCGAGCGCCACCAGGGTGACGTCGATGTTGCCACGGGTGGCGTTCGAGTACGGGCAGACCTCGTGCGCCTGTTCGACCAGCGCCTGGGTGCGCTCGCGGGCCAGGCCGGGAATGCGCACGCGCAGTTCCACCTGGATGCCGAACCCCGTTCCCTGCGGACCGATGCCGACCTGGCCCTCGATCGTGGCGTCGGCCGGCAGCGCCAGCTTTTCCCGGCCCGCGACCAGCTTCAGCGCGCCCATGAAGCAGGCGGCGTAGCCGGCGGCGAACAGCTCTTCCGGATTGGTGCCGGCACCGCCGGCGCCGCCCAGCTCCCGCGGCGTGCTCAATTCCAGTTCGAGGCCGGTGGCGCCGCGGGCGTGGCCCTGGCGGCCGCCCACGACGGTGGCCTGGGCGGTATAGACGACTTTTTCCAGTGACATGGTGCTTCTCCAGCAAACAGGTGGCGCGCAGGAAGGATTGCCGGGCGCCACGGGCGGCATTGATAGATAGCTAATAAATAGCGCGCTATTTATATGGCGGAACGAAAGAACGCATCACGACCCCTCCCGCTCCAGGTTCGTGCGCAGGGTTTCCAGTTGCTGCTTGAGCGCGACCAGTTCGTCCAACGCGCAGCCGGTGGCGCAGAACACCTGCTCGGGGACGCGCTCGGCCTTGCGCCGCAGGGCGCGACCCTCGGCCGTCAGCGCGATGATCACCTGCCGCTCGTCGTCGCTGGCGCGGGTGCGGGTCACCAGGCCGGCCGCCTGCAAGCGCTTCAACAGCGGGGTGAGGGTGGCCGAATCCAGGAACAGGCGCTCGCCGATCTCGGATACGCCCAGCCCGTCGCGCTCCCACAGCACCAGCATCACCAGGTACTGCGAGTAGGTCAGGCCCAGCCCCTTCAGCAGCTGCCGGTAGTGCTTGTTCATCGCCAGGTTCGCCGAATACAGCGCGAAGCACAGCTGCCTGTCCAGGCGCAGCAGCGAGGGATCGGTGGTGGAGGGTCGGGAAGCCATGGCGCGCAATCTACATCTCGCAAAATCAAATAGCAAGCTATTTATTTGCCGGCACCAAGCCGCGCTGCCCTTCCCCGCCCGGCACGGCGGCTCAGTGCCGGTGTGCGGTGCCCAGGTACTCGGCGCTCTGCATCTCGATCAGGCGGCTGGCGGTGCGCTCGAACGCGCCGGCCAGGCGGGTGCCGGAATAGAGCAGCGGCGGCGGGTCCTGCGCGGTGCAGACCAGGTTGACCTGGCGGTCGTACAGCTCGTCGATCAGGTTGACGAAGCGCCGCGCGGCATCCTCGTTCATGCGGTCGAAATGCGGGATGCCGCCGAGCAGCACGGTGTTGAACTCGCGCGCGATCTCGATGTAGTCCGACGGCCCGCGCGGGCCTTCGCACAAGGCCGGGAAGTCGAACCAGGCAATGCTCTTGCCGCGCCCGCGCACCGCGATCTTGCGGCCTTCGATCTGGATGTTGCCGGCGCGCGCATCCTCGCCACCGCTCAGTTCCTTCCAGCGCCCGCCGAGCCAGGCGTCGCTGTCGTCCTCCAGCGGCGCGCGGTACACCGGCGAGCGGGTCAGCGCGCGCATGCGGTAGTCCTCGGTGCCTTCGGCGTACAGCTCCACGCAGTACTTCTGCAGCAGGGCGATGGCCGGCAGGAAGCTGTCGCGCTGCAGGCCGTTGAGGTACAGGTTCTCCGGCGCGGTATTGGAGGTGGTCACCAGGGTCACGCCCTCGGCGAACAGGCGTTCGAGCAGGCGCGCCAGCAGCATGGCGTCGCCGATGTCGGTGACGAAGAACTCGTCCAGCACCAGCACGCGCAGGTTGCTGCGCCATTCCTGGGCGATCTTCGCCAGCGGGTCGCTCTGGCCCTGGTGCTCGCGCAGGCGCTCGTGGATGCCGCGCATGAAGCGGTGGAAGTGGGTGCGGTACTTCTGCTGGATCGGCAGGCCGTCGTAGAACAGGTCGACCAGGAAGGTCTTGCCGCGGCCGACGCCGCCCCAGAAGTACAGGCCCTTGACCGGCTCGGGCTTCTTCCAGAAAGCCGACAGCCGGTCCAGCCAGCCGTCCTGCGCCGAATCGACGATGGCTTCGTGGATGCGGTCCAGCTCGGCCAGCGCCGGGTGCTGGGCGGGATCGTCGCGCCAGTCGCCGCGGGCCACGCCGGCGGCGTAGCGCTGCGAGGGAGTCGTCGCGTCCATGCTCAGCAGCTGCCGTCGGGCAGCCAGCGCCGCACTTCATGCTGGATCGCGCCGCGCAGATCGATCAACTTGCGATGGAAGAAATGGCTGGTGTCGGGCATGCGCACCAGCTGCGGCGGCGCGGCCAGCGACGCCACCCACCGGTAGACCGCCTGCGCGTCGACCACCTCGTCGGCGTCGCCCTGCACCACCAGCCACTGCACCGGCGGCTGCAGCTGCTCGAAGTCCCAGGTGCGGCGGCCGACCGGCGGCGCGATGGAGATCAGCGCCTGCGGCCGCAGCGCCGTACTGGCGCGCAGCGAGACATAGGCGCCGAAGCTGAAACCGGCCAGCCACAGCGTGCAGTCCGGGCGCTGGGCGCGCACCCACGCGACCACCGCGCGCAGGTCGTCCTGCTCGCCCTCGCCGTTGTCGAAGCTGCCGGCCGAGGCGCCGACGCCGCGGAAATTGAAGCGCACGGTGGTGACGCCCAGTTCGCGCAGCGCGCGCGCAGCCATGGTCACCACCTTGTTGTGCATGCTGCCGCCCTCGGTGGACAGCGGGTGGCAGATGACGGCGATGACGGGATGCGGGGCGACCCCGCTCTCGGGCAGGTCGACCGCGACTTCCAGCGGCCCGCTGGGGCCGTCCAGCATCAGCGCCGCCGATTCGTGGGGAAATGGGGGAGTGTGCATGCGAACATGATACCGGCCCCGTCCGGCGGCATCATGCCGGCCCGCTTGCAAAGACGACTCCATGTACTTCCTGATCCTCAGCGTGGCCTGCAGCGTGCTGGTCTCGGTCCTGCTGAAACTGGCGCCGCGACGCGGCATCGACATCGCCCAGGCCGTGACCTGGAACTACCTGGCCGCCAGCACGCTGTCGCTGCTGCTGCTCAGGCCCTCGCTGCAATCGCTGCAGGGCGGCCACGCGCCATGGCCGGCGCTGCTCGGCCTGGCGGTGGCGCTGCCGGGCATCTTCCTGGTGCTGGCGCGCGCCGTGCGCGAGGCCGGCATCGTGCGCAGCGACGTGGCGCAGCGGTTGTCGCTGCTGCTGTCGCTGGGCGCGGCGTTCCTGCTGTTCGGCGAACAGGCCAACGGCTGGAAGCTGGCCGGGCTGGGACTGGGCCTGCTGGCGATCGTCGGCGTCAGCGCGCGCAGCGGCGGCGCCGGCAACGCCACGTCTTCCAGCTGGCGCTGGCTGCTGGCGGTATGGGCCGGCTTCGCGCTGATCGACGTGCTGCTCAAGCAGGTGGCGCTGTCCGGCACCCCGGCCACCGCCGCGCTGCTGGTCAGCTTCGCCCTCGCCTTCGTGCTGATGCTGGGCTGGCAGCTGCAACGCCATTTCAGCGGCCGCCGCCGGCTCGATGCGCGCAACCTCGGCTTCGGCCTGCTGCTGGGCGCGATCAACTTCGGCAACATCCTGTTCTACGTGCGCGCACACCAGGCCTTGCCGCACAGCCCGGCCACCATCTTCGCCGGCATGAACATCGGCGTGGTCTGCCTGGGCGCGCTGGTCGGCATGCTCGCCTTCGGCGAGAAGACCAGCCGCTGGAACCGCATCGGCCTGGGCCTGGCGGTGGTGGCGATCGCGCTGATCGCGCGCGGCGCCACCGGCTGATCACGGCCGCCAGCGGGGAAACGGGTCGGCCATGCCCTGCCACGCCGCGGGCCCCCAGCCCATTTCCTCGTCGCTGAGCAGGCAGGCATCCAGCCCGGCACGGGCGCGGGCCTCGTCCAGGTCGACGCCGATCACCGCCAGTTCCTGCCGGCGGTCGCCCCACAACGGGTGCCAGAGCCGGCGCATGGCGGCATGTTCGGCGCTGTCCCCGACTTCCTCGGGCGATGGCGGCGGCGCATTCCAGCACGCCGCCTGCTGCCGTCGCCAACCGGCCTCGGTATAGGGCAACGGCGCCAGCGCGTCGTCCAGCGGGGCGTCCACCAGGCCGGCCCGCACGCGATGGCGGGCCGCGTACCAGAACCCGGCCGCCTGCGTCTGCAATGCGGCGCCGACGCTGGACAGTTCGCCCACCCAGTCCATGCGGCTGGCCAGCCAGAAGAAGCCCTTGCTGCGGATTACCTCCGGCAGGCCGCTGTCGAGCAACTGCGCGAAACGCTGTGGGTGGAATGGGCGCCGCGCGCGATAGACGAAGCTGGCGATACCGTATGCCTCGGTTTCGGGCGTGTGCTCGCCGCGCAGTTCCTGCATCCAGCCCGGCGCCAGCTGTGCGCGGGCGAAGTCGAACAGGCCGGTATCCAGCAGTTGCGACGGCGCCACGTCGCCGTGGCACGAGGCGATGATCCGCGCCGTGCGGTTGAGCGCGCGCAGCACCGCGCGCACGCGCTGGCGCTGCAGGGCATCGATCCGGTCGCACTTGCTGATGACGATGACGTCGGCGAACTCGACCTGGTCGCCCAGCAGGGCGACCAGGCTGCGGGCGTCGTCGGGCCCGGCCTGCCGGCCCAACCCGGCCAGCGTGGCGGTGGAGCCGAACTGGTCGAGGAAGCGGGTGCCATCGACCAGCGTGACCATGGTGTCCAGCCGCGCCACGTCCGACAGGCTGAAGCCCTCGGCGTCGCGCACCGCGAAGGTGGCGGCCACCGGCATCGGTTCGCCGATGCCGGTGGATTCGATCAACAGGTAGTCGTAGCGCCGCGCCAGCGCCAGCCGCCGGACCTCCTTCAGCAGGTCCTCGCGCAGCGTGCAGCAGATGCAGCCGTTGCTGAACTCCACCAGCGTTTCCTCGCTGCGCGACAGCGCCGCGCCGCCGTCGCGCAGCAGCCGGGCGTCGATGTTGATCTCGCTCATGTCGTTGACGATCACCGCCACCCGCAATCCATCGCGGTTGTGCAGCAACCGATTGAGCAGGGTGGTCTTGCCGGCCCCGAGGAACCCGGACAGGACAGTGACGGGAAGGCGGGTGTCGCGGCTGGCAATGTCCGTGGGCATGGCGATCGCTCCGAATGATTTGTTACTATATAACAAAACAAACGGAAGGAAGGCCATGAAACATGCAGCCAGCTGGGCCGATGCCTCGGCCATCGCCCTGTCCGGCCTGTGCCTGCTGCACTGCCTGGCGCTGCCGTTGCTGGCTTCGCTGTTGCCGCTGCTCGGCGCATGGAGCGAAGCCGAATGGGTGCACGGGCTGTTCGTCGCCCTGGCCATGCCGCTGACCGGCTATGCGCTGTGGTGCACGCACCGGCGCCGGTCCCTGCCCGGCCCGCTATGGCTGGTGGCCGGCGGCGGCTTGTCGCTGCTGGCGGTGGGCGCGCTCGGCTGGCCATCGGCCCGGGCCGAGACCGGATTGACCGTTGCCGGCAGCCTGCTGCTGGCCGGCACCCACCTGTGGAATGCGCTGCGCCGCCGGCACGGCCATGCCTGAGCCATGCGGCGGCAGGTGATCGCGTTGCGGACCGGCGGAACGCGCGCTTACGGGCCGTCGAAGCCCAGCAGCAAGGGGTCGTGGTCCGAACTGCGCCACGGACCGGGCACGTTGCGCCCCTGGTAGCCCGTTTCGTCGGCCTCGTCGGCGTTGATGTGCCATTCGGCCGCACCCTTCAGCCGCGCCGCCATGCCTGGATTGAGCAGGGCGTGGTCGAGGCGGCCGGTCAGGCCGTTGTAGACGTAGCTGTAGGGCTGGTGCACGCCGGCCACCTTGAACGCATCCTGCCAGCCGTCGGCATGCAGCTGGCGGATCGGGTCTTCCATCGCATAGGCGTTGAAGTCGCCCAGCAGCACCGCATCGCGGCTGCCGCTGCCGGTCGGGTCGCGCTGCAGCCACTGGTTCAGCAGCCGCGCCGATTCCACGCGGGTGGCGTTCCAGCAGCCCTGGCCGTCGTTCTGGTCGGCATCGGCGCCGGTCGCGTCGGTGCAGCCCTTGGACTTGAAGTGGTTGGCCACGACCACGAACGGCTGGCCCTTGCGGCCCATGCGGAAGGCCTGCGCCAACGGCACGCGGCTGCGCTCGCCGAACGGTTCGTGTTCCAGCACCGCCGGCTTGCCCACCGGCGCCACGCGCGAGGCACGGTAGATGATGCCGACGCGGATCGGGTTGTCGCCCGGACCCTTGCCGGCATCGACGAACGCCCAGTCGCCGTCCCTGCCCTGGCCGTCGTTGAGCGCGCGCACCAGTCCGGCGATCGCCGAATCCGGGCCGTAACCGTCGTTCTCCAGCTCCATCAGCGCGGCCACGTCCGCCCCGAGGCCGCGGATGGTGGCGATCAGCTTGGCCTGCTGCGCCTGGAACTGCGCGCTGGTCTTCGCGCCGCGCAGGGTCGGAAAGCCACCGCCACGGCCGTCGCCATTGAAATAGTTCTCCAGGTTGAAGGCGGCGACGTGCAGCGCGCCCGGCACCACCGGCGGCTGCGGGCGCTCGGCGACCGGCACCTGCAACGGATGGGTCAGCTGCAGCCGGTAGCCCGCGTCGAAGCGCTGGTCGACCACGCCTTCGACACCCGTGAACACCATGCCGGTACGCAGCACCGCGTCCCCCGGCAGATAGGGCACGCCGGCCGGATCGCGCCGGCTGCTGCCATCGTCCAGGCGCAGGCGGCGGCGTGCATTGTCGGCCACCAGTGCCGCGTTCTCGGCGGTGCCGGCGGCGGCCAGTTCGCTGGGCTGCCACAACCGGCCTTCGAAGGCGACGGTGAGTTCGCCATGGCGCGCGAGCTGGTCCTGCCCGGACAAGGTCAACGGCGCGGCGATGCGCACCTGCATGCCTTCCAGCGCTTCCCAGCTGGCGGGCGCGCCATCGAGCACGACGACCGGCGGCGCCGGGCGGGATCGGGCCGCGACGATCTTGTCCGCCTGCAGCGCGGTCAGCGTCTGCCCACTCTTGCCGGCCACCAGTTCCTGCACCGTTCCGGTGATGCGCAGCCACTGCCCGGCCTGCACGGCCTGCTCCGGCGCGAGCTGCACGAACAGCGCATCGGACGTGGCCGCATCGCCATCGCCGCCGTCCTGCACGAATACACCGCCCAGGCCGTCGCGCAGGTCGGCGGTGACGACGCCTTCGATGGTCACCTGCCGCCCTTCCAGGGGACTGCGCTCGCCGCTGCCCTGCACCTGGCCGATGGCGATGACGGACGGCCCCTTGGCAACGGCCTGCGGAGCGAGGGCAAGAGACAGGGACAGGGCGAGAAGCGAAGGAAGGCAGCGCATGGGTCGGGCTCCGGAACGGCGGAAAGCAAAGCGCCGCCCGATGGGCGGCGCCGTGTGTCCATGATGGGGACGATTTATTTCAGATTGGCCAGCATCCAGTCCACGGTGGCGTGGATCTGCGCTTCGCTGAGCCCGGCGTTGCCGCCCTTGGGCGGCATCACCCCGCCATCCGGGCCGGTATAGCCTTCGATGGCGTGCTTGTAGAGCGTCTCGGTGCCCTGGGCGATGCGCTTGTCCCAGTGCGCGTGATCCAGCGTCGGCGCCATGCCCACGCCAGTCAGGTGGCAGGCGGTGCAGAGCTTGTCGAAGATCACCTTGCCATCCAGGGTGCCGTCGTAGGCGCCGCCCGCGGCCGCGGCCTTGGCGGCAGCGGCTTGCGCCGCGGCGGCCTGCGCGGCGGCGCCGGTGCTGCCGGCGTACACCGCACCAGCCGGCGCGATGCGCTGGTCGACGCGCTGGACGGCAAGCGGGGAGGCTTCGGTGGGGATCGCACGTTGCAGGAACGCCGCGAAGATGATCAGTCCGATCGTGAGGATGACCAGGATGGCTATCACGATGGAAAAGCGCTTCAGGAACTGGAGGTCGTAATTCCGCACGTATCAATACCCCTGGCAAGTAGTCGTGGACCACAGCTATTGGTCCAGTATAGACCAGCGTCCCCTCCCGGCCGCAACGGACCGGACGGCGCCTGCGGCGATGTGCCGCAGGGCTAGATATCCCTGTCGCCGACCCGCGCGTCCACGCCGGCCGCACGCAGGCAGAGCGCACCGATCGCATCGACCAGAGGCTCGCCATCGCGCAGGCCATCGCGGCTGGGCGCGGTAGGCCCGACCAGCGCTTCGGTGAAGGCGCCGACGATGCAGGCCGCACTCACGTCCAGGTCCTGCGCCGGGAATTCGCCGCCGCGCACGCCGTCGTCGAGGATGCGCTTGAACACATCGCCGAACAGCCGCCGGCAGCGGATGCGCTCGGCCTCCACTTCCGGATCCACCGGTTCGGCGATGAAGGCATAGGCCAGCGCCGGCCCGGCCAGCGCGCGGCGCACGAACGAGGCCACCGCGCGCTGCAGGCGCTGCGCCGCCGGCTGCGGCTCGTCGGCGATGGCCGACAGGATCTCCAGTTCGTGCTCGACCGCGGCGGTCAGCACTTCCACGAACAGTTCGGCCTTGGACGGGAAATGCCGGTAGATCAGCCCGGTGGACACACCCGCCTCGGCCGCCACCGCGGTGATCGGCGCGTTGCGGTAGCCACCGGCGGCGACCAGCCGGCGGGCCGCGGCAAGGATCGCCTCGCGGTTGCCGGCGAGGCGCTTTTCCATCAATTCCGAGCGTTTGTAGGCCATGGACTGATTCTAGGTTCAATTTTTGAATTTGTATTCACTTTTTACATCCGAACCGCTAGGCTGCACGCAAACGCCCGTGCCGGCGGCCTTTCCGCCGCCTCCCCCACCCGGAGCGCCCATCCTGCCCAGCTGTCGCGGAGCCGCCCCATGCACGTACCCACCCTGTCCTTCGACCTCGGCGAAGAGATCGACATGCTGCGCGAAAGCGTGGCGCAGTTCGCCGCCGCGCAGATCGCGCCGCTGGCCGAGGAAGCCGACGCCGGCAACCACTTCCCCAACGCGCTGTGGCGCCAGCTCGGCGAACAGGGCCTGCTGGGCATGACCGTGGAAGAAGAATACGGCGGCAGCGGCATGGGCTATCTGGCGCACGTGGTGGCGATGGAGGAAATCTCGCGCGCCTCCGGCGGCATCGGCCTGTCCTACGGCGCGCACTCCAACCTGTGCCTCAACCAGCTGCGCAAGAATGCCAGCGAGGCGCAGAAGCAGCGTTACCTGCCGAAGCTGTGCAGCGGCGAACACGTCGGCGCGCTGGCGATGAGCGAACCGGGCGCGGGCTCGGACGTGGTGTCGATGAAGCTGCGCGCGGACAGGCGCGGCGACCACTACGTGCTCAACGGCAACAAGATGTGGATCACCAACGGCCCCGACGCCGACGTGCTGGTGGTCTACGCCAAGACCGACGCCAGCGCCGGCTCGCGCGGCATCACCGCCTTCATCGTCGAGAAGGGCATGAAGGGCTTTTCCACCGCGCAGAAGCTGGACAAGCTGGGCATGCGCTCGTCCAACACCTGCGAACTGGTGTTCGAGGACTGCGAGGTACCGGCCGAGAACGTGCTCGGCGAGGTCGGCGGTGGCGTCAAGGTGCTGATGTCCGGGCTGGACTACGAGCGCGTGGTGCTGTCCGGCGGCCCGCTCGGCCTGATGGCCGCGGCCCTGGACGTGGTGCTGCCGTACGTGCACGAACGCAAGCAGTTCGGCGAGGCGATCGGCACCTTCCAGCTGATCCAGGCCAAGATCGCCGACATGTACGTCGGCCTCAACGCCTGCCGCGCCTATGTGTATGCGGTGGCGCGCGCCTGCGACCAAGGCCGCACCACGCGGCAGGACGCGGCCGGCGCGATCCTGTATTCGGCCGAGAAGGCGACGTGGGCGGCCGGGCAGGCGATCCAGATCCTCGGCGGCAATGGCTACATCAACGACTATCCGACCGGGCGCCTGTGGCGCGACGCCAAGCTGTACGAGATCGGCGCGGGCACCTCGGAGATCCGCCGCATGCTGATCGGGCGCGAGCTGTTCCAGCGCACCGCATGATGAAAGCCCCTCTCCCACCGGGAGAGGGGTTGGGGAGAGGGTCGGTGGAGTCCCGATGGTTCAGGCATCACGGACTCCGTTCACCCCTCATCCGGCGCTTCGCGCCACCTTCTCCCGACAGGAGAAGGGAACAGCAGGAACCACCGCCATGACCGTACTGAAAACCCAGCTGCAACCCGGCAGCGACAGCTTCGAAGCCAACCGCGCGGCGATGCAGGCGCTGGTCGACGACCTGCGCTCGACGCTGGAGCGCACCGCGCGCGGCGGCAGCGAGGCGGCGCGTGCCAGGCACACCGCGCGCGGCAAGCTGCTGGTGCGCGAGCGCATCGATGCGCTGCTCGACCCCGGCAGCCCGTTCCTGGAAATCGCGCCGCTGGCTGCGCACGGCATGTACGACGACCCGGTACCCGGCGCCGGCATGGTCGCCGGCATCGGCCGCGTTTCCGGCGTGGAATGCCTGGTCGTCGCCAACGACGCCACGGTCAAGGGCGGCACCTACTACCCGGTGACGGTGAAGAAGCACCTGCGCGCGCAGGAGATCGCGCAGCAGAACCGGCTGCCGTGCATCTACCTGGTCGATTCCGGCGGCGCCTTCCTGCCGTTGCAGGACGAGGTGTTCCCCGACCGCGACCACTTCGGCCGCATCTTCTACAACCAGGCCAACCTGTCGGCGCAGGGCATCCCGCAGATCGCCTGCGTGATGGGCAGCTGCACCGCCGGCGGCGCCTACGTGCCGGCGATGAGCGACGAGACGGTCATCGTCAAGGAACAGGGCACCATCTTCCTCGGCGGCCCGCCGCTGGTGAAGGCGGCCACCGGCGAGGTGGTCAGCGCCGAGGAACTGGGCGGGGCCGACGTGCATACGCGCATCTCCGGCGTCGCCGACCACATGGCCGACAACGATCTGCAGGCATTGGCGCGGGTGCGTGCCATCGTCGCCAACCTCAACTGGCGCAAGCCGGAACCGGGCGTGGCGTTGCAGGCCGGCGAGGAACCGCTGTTCGATGCGCGCGAACTCTACGGCGTGATCCCCGCCGACACGCGCAAGCCCTACGACGTGCGCGAAGTGATCATGCGCATCGTCGACGGCTCGCGCTTCGACGAATTCAAGCCGCGCTACGGCAACACGCTGGTGACCGGCTTCGCGCACGTGCACGGGCACCCGGTCGGCATCGTCGCCAACAACGGCATCCTGTTCTCCGAGTCGGCGCTCAAGGGCGCGCACTTCATCGAGCTGTGCTGCCAGCGCGACATCCCGCTGCTGTTCCTGCAGAACATCACCGGCTTCATGGTCGGCCGCAAGTACGAGCACGGCGGCATCGCCAAGGACGGGGCCAAGCTGGTGATGGCGGTGGCCAACGCACGGGTGCCGAAGTTCACGGTGGTGATCGGCGGTTCGTTCGGCGCCGGCAACTACGGCATGTGCGGCCGCGCCTACTCGCCCAACTTCCTGTGGATGTGGCCGAACGCGCGCATCGGCGTGATGGGCGGCGAGCAGGCCGCCAGTGTGCTGGCCACGGTCAAGCGCGACGGCATCGAGGCCAAGGGTGGGCAGTGGCCGGCGCAGGAGGAGGACGCGTTCAAGCAGCCGATCCGCGACCAGTTCGAGCAGCAGGGCCATCCCTACTACGCCAGCGCGCGGCTGTGGGACGACGGCGTGATCGATCCCGCCGACACCCGCCGCATCCTCGGCCTGGCGCTGTCCGCCAGCCTCAACGCAACCACACAGGACACGCGCTTCGGCGTGTTCCGCATGTAACGGCGAGCGGAGACCTTCCATGTTCGACAAGATCCTGATCGCCAACCGCGGCGAAATCGCCTGCCGCGTCATCGCCACCTGCCGCCGCCTGGGCATCGCCACGGTGGCGGTGTACTCGGACGCGGACCGCGACGCGCGGCACGTGCGCCTGGCCGACGAGGCCATCCACATCGGCCCCGCACCGGCGGCGGAAAGCTACCTGCGCGGCGACGCCATCCTCGACGCCGCGCGCCGCAGCGGTGCGCAGACCATCCACCCCGGCTATGGCTTCCTGTCCGAGAACGCCGGCTTCGCCCGCGCCTGCGCCGAGGCCGGCATCGTCTTCATCGGCCCTCCCGCCAGCGCCATCGACGCGATGGGCGACAAGAGCGCGGCCAAGGCGCTGATGCAGCAGGCCGGCGTGCCGCTGACGCCGGGCTACCACGGCGAGCGGCAGGACGCCACGTTCCTGCGCGCGCAGGCCGACGCCATCGGCTACCCGGTGCTGATCAAGGCCAGCGCCGGCGGCGGCGGCAAGGGCATGCGCAAGGTCGAGGCCGGCGCGGATTTCGAGGCGGCGCTGGCCAGCTGCCAGCGCGAGGCGCAGTCGGCGTTCGGCAATGCGCACGTGCTGGTGGAGAAATACATCGAGCGCCCGCGCCACATCGAGATCCAGGTGTTCGGCGACGGCCACGGCAACGTGGTCCATCTGTTCGAGCGCGACTGCTCGGTGCAGCGCCGCCACCAGAAGGTGTTGGAGGAAGCGCCCGCGCCGGGCATGACGCCCGAACGCCGCGCGGCGATGGGCAAGGCCGCCACCGACGCCGCGCGCGCGGTGGGCTATGTCGGCGCCGGCACGGTGGAGTTCATCGCCGCGCCCACCGGCGAATTCTGGTTCATGGAAATGAACACCCGCCTGCAGGTCGAGCACCCGGTGACCGAGCTGATCACCGGTACCGACCTGGTGGAATGGCAGCTGCGCGTCGCCGCCGGGCAGCCGTTGCCAAGGACGCAGGAGCAACTGGCCATCCACGGCCACGCCATCGAGGCGCGGCTGTACGCCGAGGATGCCGACCGCGGCTTCCTGCCCTCCACCGGCACCCTGCGCCATCTGCGCCTGCCGCGGCCCGACGCCCACGTGCGCGTGGATGCTGGCGTCGAGCAGGGCGATGCGATCACGCCGTACTACGACCCGATGATCGCCAAGCTGATCGTCCACGACGTGGACCGCGACGGCGCGCTGCGGCGCATGCGGCAGGCGCTGGCGCAGTGCCAGGTGGTCGGCGTCACCACCAACGCTGCCTTCCTGCACCGGCTGGTGGCGACCGATTCGTTCCGCCACGCCGATCTCGACACCGCGCTGATCGAGCGCGAACACGACGCGCTGGACATCCGCCACCACGCCGCGAGCGCCGCCGACTGGGCCCTGGCCGCGGTGCTCGCCATCGGGAAAGGCGCGTCCACAGCGGTCGATACCTCTCCGTGGGCCATCGCCGATGGCTGGCGCATGACCGGCCCCGCCGCGCGTTCGATCACGCTGGAGCACCTGCAGCAGCAACAGACGCTGCAGGTACGCCGCGATGCCGACGGTTGGCAGGTCCACGGCGATGGTGACGCGTTGCGGGTCAGCGGCCACGTGGACGGCGGCAGCTACGCCTTGCAGATCGGCGACCGGCTGTTCCGGGGCGATGCCCTGCGCGATGGCAATGCGCTGCACATCTTCGGCGACGCGCGGCAGCTTCGCTTCACCCTGCACGACCCGGTCGCCGATGCCGACAACCCCGGCGACCACGGCGGCAGCCTGCTGGCGCCGATGCCCGGCCGCGTCATCGCCCTGCTGGTCGAGCCCGGCACCCGCATCACCCGCGGCACGCCGCTGCTGGTGATGGAGGCGATGAAGATGGAACACACCCTGCAGGCCCCGGCCGACGGCGTGGTCAACGGCTATCGCGTGCGCAGCGGCGAGCAGGTCGGGGATGGCGCGGCGCTGGTGGATTTCGAGGCGGACTGACACCGTAGCCCGCCTGGGGCGACGAACCTCAGGCGCCACCCGGCGCGGGCCAAACGCTTTCGAGCGGGTCCAGTTCGGCAGCCGTTCTTTCCCGCGCGCGCCAGCCCATGCCGCAGATGGCCAGCGGACCTTCCTTCAGTGGATCGAGCGCGAGCACCTTCTCGATATCGATTTCATTGATCGCCGAGGTGACGAAAGCACCCAGCCCGCATTCGGTCGCGGCCATGTACAACGCCTGCGACAGGTGGCCGGCGTCGAGCATCATCGCGCGATAGACCTTGCGGTGGTTGCGGTATTTCCAGAGGCTGCGCTCGAAGCGGCAGACGAAGACCACCAGCACCGCCGCGTCCGCGAACCAGTGCTGGCCCGCCAGGAACCGCCCCGCCATTTCCGCATCGAACCCCTGCCCCGGAACCGCTGGCGCCAGCGCGTGCTGGAGCGGGTGATAGCGATAGAGACCGGGGGCCATGCCTTCCACGCGCTGTACCAGCAGGCAGGCCTCCAATGGATGCAGGCCACCGGCGGAGGGCACGTTCTTCTTCAGGAACACCAGGCCGGGGGCGGGCTCGAGTTGCCCATGCGCGCGGAACGTCTGCTGGAGGACGGCTGAAAGCTGCTCCATGGACATGGCACGCCCGGCATCGAAGTTGCGGCAGGTCACGCGCCTGCGCCCCAACGACTCCAGTCCGCTGGCGGGCACCTCCGGCAATCCGACCCGCCCGGGCAGCGGCGGACGGTCCGGCACGGCCGGCGGCGGGGAACCGAATCGCTGGCGAAGGTCATTGGCCGTGACCAGATGGTTCCGCTCCATGTCCGCCACGCTGTCGACGCCCTGCCAGCGCGAATGGCGATGATGGATCGCCGCCAGCGGCCACCAGTGCCCGGCTCCCGACGCGGAACGCCGTACGGGCATGGGTTCCGCCCCCGCATCCGGCATGTCTTCGGCCACCAGCAGTTCCAGCGCCAGCAGCGAGAGCGCCAGCGCCCGTGAATCCGCCTCCGCGGGCAGGTCCTGCCAGTATTCGGCGCTGCACTGGAGCAGCCACTGCGCCTGATCGGGACTTACCCGCCGGTACTCGTCCAGATGCGCCGCCCACACCCTGATCTCGACGCGGGTCCGTACCCCGTCGCCCCCCGACAGCAGATCGCCGATATCAAGGGACGGAACTTCACTCGGCTCGATGACCAACGCGTCGCATCGACGTACTCGCACGTTCTTTCCTCATGACGGGTTCTGCAGGATGCCGGAAATCCCATGCGCGGGCGTGGCGGGCATAGGGGGCTGATCGTTGGTCGGCACTATCGCGCAGCCCGCATGGAAGTGCCTGCCCGACCCAGCGATCGGGCGTTGCCACGGCGCAGAAGGATTCTGCCAGCGGCACTGGACCCTCAAATCCGGCGGGTTTGGACTGTATGCTCGCGACGGATCCTTCGCATCAGGCGGAGGCCACACACCACAGGGGACCCCCCATGAGCCACCATCACCACGGCAATGCCGCACACCCACCGTTGGACCAGGAAATGGCGACGCGCCTGCTTGATCTGTTGTCCGAAGACGATGCCTTCCGCGAATTGTTCGCGCATGATCCGGAACAGGCGTTGATCCAGCTTGGGTTGTCGCCCGAGCAGGCCGCGCTGGCGCTGCGCGGCGAAAGCTGCCTGCGCGTCACGACCGCGCTGGCGAGCAAGGAAGCGCTCCGTGCCGCTCGCGAACGCCTAATGCAGAGCCTGACCTGCGCGCAGCCGCACACCATCGTTTTTGCCTTCAACGACTGAGGCTGCACCCACGCTCGCGGTATCCGCCGCGAGCGTCTCCACCACATTCATCACCAGGCACGCCTCGCCGCCCATCCGGTTGCCCCAGGCGGCGCCCGGATGGCCGGAAAGCCAGTCCTGCTCCTGCCGGCTGCCCTGCGCGTCGCCAGCAGCCTGCAAGCCGTCGCGCATCGCCACATGCCACTGGGTCAGGCCGTGGGCCTTGCCAGCCGCACGCAGCTGTTGCATTGCCTGTTGCGGGTCGCCCCGCAACCGCCACTGGTCGGCGGCAACGACCGCGTGCAAGGCCTCACTCCCCGGATCACCCGAGCGCTGCACCAGCCGCGCCAGGCGTTGTTCGCTCTCCGCACCCAGCGCACGCCCCGCATGGCGCTGCTGCAGGCGAGCCGCCGCAAGCGCGTTGCCCACCAGGTCGTCCAGTTCTCCGGCACTTGCGGTCTCGGCCACCCGGATGGCCTGCTCAAGCAGCCCCGCCGGTTCGGCCGCGGGCCGCACGCCGGTGCGATAACGGGCCACCAGGGCGCCTAGTTGCTGGGTCAGGCGCGTCCCATTGCTACCGTCCTCCGCCTTGGCGATTCCCGCATCCGCAACCTGCACCGCGTCCGCGGCCCGCCCGGCAGCCAGCAGCACCGCCACCCATTGCACGTGGATCAACGCATTGGAAGGCTCGCGCACCGCGCTCGCCTCCAGCATGCGCAGGGCTTCCGGCAGCTTGCCCTGCGCGGCCAGGGCGGAGGCGTGGTGCCGGTTCGGCGGCGCCCCGGAAATCCGTTCCATCTGCTCGAAGCTCGCGATCGCCGCGTTGTACTTTTCCTGCGCCAACTGGATCCGGCCCTTCAGTTCCCAGGAGACATAGCGCAGCGGCTCCTTCGATGCCGTCGCCGCAGTGACCGCCGTCGATGCTTCGTCCAGGTTGCCGCTGGTGAACTGGCCCCAGGCGTAGTTCTGATGGGCGGCGGCGTAATCCGGGTACACCTCGCCCAGCAGGCGCCATTTCGCCGGCGCATGGCGCGACGGCTGCGGCTCGAACTCCGCCGCCAGGGCTTCCATGTACAGCCGGTCCCGCATCGGCAGATGGTCATGCAGCGCCAGTGCCCTGCGCAGATAGGGCTCGGCCTTTTCCGCATCGCCTTGCGACATGTAGGTGCGGGTGATGCCAAGCAGCGCCAGCGCGAATTGCGGATCGATGTCCACCGCTTTCTGGTACAGCACGCGTGCGTCTTCCATCCGGCGCTGGTTGTAGACATTGTTGCCCGACGCATACAGCTTCAACGCATCGAGACTGGCGGTGGTGACTTCAGGTAGCGGCTGCGACATGTCCCGGATCGCATCGGAAGATTCGCCCAGGTGGTCCCGCACCGAACCGGTGATGCTGTCGATGGACGCCAGCAGGCCGTCCATCTGCCGGACATCGCGGGTCAGTACATAGACGGTGGCCTGGGTCCGCGGATCGACCACTTCCACCGTCATCCGCAAGCGCCCGCCAACCTGCGCCAGCGTCGGCAGGACGAGCGCCCGCGCGCCATCGCGGATCGCGATCTCGCTGCCGATGGTGCGGTCGATGCGGGTGTCGCGCTGCCTGCGCATCCGCGCCAGCGTGTCGCCGACGGTCATGTCGCTGAGCACGTTGACGTAGCGCGACTGCTCCAGGCTGATGCGCAACGCCTGCGCCATCGAGTCGTCCAGCATGGTGTTGCCGGTCAGGTTGCGCACGTCGCCCATTACCACCCAGTCGCGCTCGGCGAACGCGATGGCCGGTTCCGGGCGTGCGATGAACCAGGCGCCGACGCCCAGCGCCACCAGCAGCGCCGCTTCCGCCACCAGGGCCATCGGGCGCCGCCACAGCGGCAGGTCGCGCCAGGCCTTGGGCGTGCTGCGCGGCATGCGCAGCGGCGCGAAGCCGGGTTCGCCGACTTCCAATACTTCCTGAGTGGTCGGCACGCCCTTGAAGTGCCAGCGGCCGTGCGATTTCCACAGCAGGTGCTCGCTGCGTTCGCCGAGTTCGCGCGCGGAGCGGCGGGTGAGGGTTTCGGCTACCGCCGAGAGCAGGATCTGCCCGGGCCGCGCCAGCGTCATCAGGCGCGCGGCCAATGGCTTGGCCAGGCCTTCGACCTCCAGCGGCTTGGCGCCGGCCTGCACCGCTTCGGCGCTGTTGTGCCAGGTCAGCACTTCGCCGACATGCATGCCGGCACGGGCCTGGAGCTCGAGACCGCGCGACCGTCCCAGTTCCTGCAGGCCCTGCCTGTAGTCCAGCGCGAACCCGAGCCCGTTGACCGGGCGCTCGAACAGCAGCAGCAGGCCGTCGGAACGGTCGATCATCCGCCCCTTCCATTGCTGCTGCAGGCGCAGCACCAGCCGGTCGTGCTCCTGGAACAGTTCCGCCGCCGCGGTATCGCCCAGCTTCTCCACCAGGGCGACCGAGTCGCACATGTCGGTCAGCAGCAGCGTATGCAGGCGCGGCGCGGGAGCGTCCGCCACTCCATCCTCGTTGCGGGCGACCGTCTCCTGCCACATGTCAGTCGACTCCCTGCCAGTCCACCGGCCACTGCAGCCGGTTGCCGCCGCGCCGCTTGGCTTCGTACAGGGCGCCGTCGGCGCAGGCATACCAGTCGTTCCAGTCGCGCACGGAGTCGAGCAGGCAGGCGCCGATGCTCACCGGGCAGATGCGGGGCGCCGGCTGTGAGCGTTCCAGCAGGCCCTGCACGGCATGCAGGACGAAGCCGGCCACATGCTCCAGCACCTCCTTGTCCGCCTCCCGCACCAGCAGGCAGAACTCGTCGCCGCCCAGGCGGCAGGCCAGCCCGCCGGGCTGCACCACCGAGCGCAGGATGTTGGCGACCGCCTGCAGGACCCGATCGCCGACCAGGTGGCCATGCTCGTCGTTGACGCTCTTGAAGTGGTCGCAATCGATCAGCAGCAGTCCCTGCGGCGGGATTCCCGCCGGTTGCCGGCACTCCTGCAGGTAGAGGGTCAGGCCGCGGCGGTTGTGCAGGCCGGTCAGCTCGTCGGTGCGGACCAGTTCTTCGGTGTGGTTGAGCTGGTGGGTGGTGGTGTAGAGATTGTCCAGCGCCGCTTCCAGGTCGTGGTTGCGGCGCCGCAGCTGCCGGATCAGCATCTGTTCGTTGGACACCACGCGCATGATCGTGCGGCGCAGGAAATAGGCGACGCGGCCCGGGTCGTGGTCCACCAGCTTCTGGAAATCGGCGTGGTCCAGTTCCAGCAGGGCCAGTTCCGTCGAGGCGCGGGCATCGGCGCCGCGGCGGTGGTCGCCGATCAGCAGGCCCAGCTCGCCGAAGAACTCGCCCGGCCCCAGGTACTTGACCACCAGGTCCTCGCCGAAATCGAGGTCGACGATGCCGCTGACGATGACGAACATGCCGTTGCCCGAATCGCCGCGACGGAACAGCACCTCGCCCGCCGCGATCTGGCGCGGGCGCCCGAACTGCGAGAACAGTGCGAATTCGTCGGGCGACAGAACGGGATGCACGATCTCGGCCATCGCCATGCGGGCGACGCCCAACTCGCGTTCTTCGGCCATGATTGCAGCATCGTCGCTGGTCATTCCCTCAGCCCTGCTGCCCCGTCGTCCCCCTGGGGCCAGCGCGTGAGGATAACACCCGCGCAAAGCGTGCGGAGCGTCGCAGTCCGGAATTAGGCTCTATTCATGTTTCAACGCATGCGGGCGGCCCAGGCGCCGCCCGCATTCCATACTCATTCGCCGGCAAGCGTATCGACGAAGGCGGTCAGGCGGCCTTGCCGGGCTGGAACTGCGCTTCCTCGGTGGAGCCGGTCAGGGCGGTGACGCTGGAGGCGCCGCCCTGGATCACCGTGGTCACGTCGTCGAAGTAGCCGGCGCCCACTTCCTGCTGGTGCGAGACGAAGGTGTAGCCCTGCCCGCGCGCGGCGAACTCCGGTTCCTGCACCTGTTCCACGTAGTGGCGCATGCCCTCGCCGCGGGCGTAGTCGCGGGCGAACCTGAAGGTGTTGAACCAGTTGATGTGGATGCCGGCCAGGGTGATGAACTGGTACTTGTAGCCCAGCGCCGCCAGTTCGTCCTGGAAGCGGGCGATGGTGCGGTCGTCCAGGTTCTTGCGCCAGTTGAAGGACGGCGAGCAGTTGTAGGCCAGCAGCTTGCCGGGGCTGGCCGCGTGCACGGCCTGGGCGAACTCGCGGGCGAAGCCCAGGTCCGGGGTGCCGGTCTCGCACCACACCAGGTCGGCGTAGGGCGCGTAGGCCACGCCGCGGCTGATCGACTGTTCCAGCCCGTTGCGCACCCGGTAGAAACCCTCGGCGGTGCGCTCGCCGGTGACGAAGGGCGCATCGTTCGGGTCGAAGTCGCTGGTCAGCAGGTTGGCCGCCTCGGCATCGGTCCGGGCGAGGACGATCGTCGGCACGCCCAGCACGTCGGCCGCCAGGCGCGCGGCCACCAGCTTCTGCACCGCCTCCTGCGTCGGCACCAGCACCTTGCCGCCCATGTGGCCGCACTTCTTCACCGCCGCCAGCTGGTCCTCGAAATGCACGCCGGCGGCGCCGGCGACGATCATGTTCTTCATCAGCTCGTAGGCGTTGAGCACGCCGCCGAAGCCGGCCTCGCCGTCGGCGACGATGGGTAGGAAGAAATCGATGGCGTCCTCCTGTTCCAGCTTGCCGTCGACGATGCTCTTCCACTGGATCTCATCGGCACGCTGGAAGGTGTTGTTGATGCGGCGGACCATGGTCGGCACCGAGTCGTAGGCGTACAGCGACTGGTCCGGGTACATGGTCTCGGAAGTATTGCCGTCGGCGGCCACCTGCCAGCCGGACAGGTACACCGCCTCCAGCCCGGCCTTGGCCTGCTGCATTGCCTGGCCGGCGCTGATCGCGCCGAAGGCGTTGACGTAGCCCTTCTTCGCCTCGCCGTTGAGCAGCGTCCACAGGCGCTCGGCGCCGCGCCGGGCCAGGGTGTGCTCCGGCTGCACGGTGCCGCGCAGGCGCACCACGTCGGCCGCGCCATAGGGGCGCCGGGTGCCGGTCCAGCGCGGGTTGCTGTCCCAGTCGTGCTGCAGGGCGTCGATCTGTTGCTGATAGGTGCTCATGTGGAACTCCTTGGGAGACGTGACCTTGTAGGAAGCCTGTAGGAGCGACGTAAGTCGCGGCCGTACTCACCGGCAAGCCCCGGTCGCGACTTACGTCGCTCCTACAGGAATGGGGCAGGAAGATCGGAGATGTTCAGTCGATCTGCCGGTAGGCCGGCAGGGTCAGGAACTCGGCCAGTTCGTCGGCGCGGCTGAGCTGGTCGAGCAGGCCGATGGCCCGGGCGATGCGGCCGCCGCCGGGCAGCGCGGCGGTGTCGCCGAGCCTGGCCGGCAGGGCGCGCAGCGTGCTTTCCAGCAGGGCGTGGTCGATGGCGGTGCCGTCGTCCAGGTGCTGGCTGCCGGCATGCAGCCACTGCCAGATCTGGCTGCGGCTGATCTCGGCGGTGGCGGCGTCCTCCATCAGGTCGTGGATGGGCACGCAGCCGTTGCCGTCCAGCCAGGCGGCCATGTAGCGCACGCACACTTCCACGCTGTTCTCGAAGCCGGCGCGGGTGATGGTGCCGGGGCACGGCGCGACCAGGTCGTCGCGGGCGACCTGCACGTCGCGACGCAGCACGTGGTGCTGGTTCGGCCCGGGCATGTGCTCGTCGAAGATCGCGCGCGCCACCGGGATCAGCGCCGGGTGCGCGACCCAGGTGCCGTCGTGGCCGGCAGTGACTTCGCGCAGCTTGTCCGCGCGCACCCGCGCCATCGCCTGTTCGTTGGCGGCCGCGTCGCGGTTGATCGGGATCTGCGCGGCCATGCCGCCCATCGCATGCGCGCCGCGCCGGTGGCAGGTCTGGATCAGCAGTTCCGAATAGGCCTTCAGGAACGGCTGGGGCATCGTCACCTGGCCGCGCTCGGGCAGCACCTTGTCGGCGTGGCGGCGGAAGGTCTTCAGGTAGGAAAAGATGTAGTCCCAGCGCCCGCAGTTCAGGCCGACGATGCGGCCGCGCAGCGCATGCAGGATCTCGTCCATCTCGAACACCGCCGGCAGCGTCTCGATCAGCACCGTGACCTTGATCTGCCCGTGCGGCAGGCCGAGCATGCCCTCGATGTGCGACAGCGCGGTCTCCCACAGTGCGGCCTCTTCCATCGACTGCAGCTTGGGCAGGTAGAAGTACGGGCCGCGGTCCCTGCGCATCAGTGCGCGGGCGTTGTGGAAGGCGAACAGCGCCGCGTCGAACAGGCCGCCGGCGATCGGCTGGCCATCGACCAGCACGTGCTTCTCGTCCAGGTGCCAGCCGCGCGGGCGCACGATCAGCACCGCCTGCTCCTCGAGCGGGCGCAGCCTGTAGTGCTTGCCGGGCTTCCCGTCCGCGGCCGGCGCGGTGTATTCGAGATCGCCGCGCACCGCGCCGATCAGCGCCTGCTGGCCGGCCAGCAGGTTGCGCCAGGTCGGCGAGGTCGAGTCCTCAAAGTCGGCCATGAACACCCTGGCACCGGAGTTCAGTGCGTTGATGACCATCTTCGGGTCGGTCGGGCCGGTGATTTCCACGCGGCGGTCCTGCAGCGCGGCCGGCAGCGGCGCCACGGTCCAGTCGCCGCTGCGGATCGCGGCGGTGTCAGCGCGGAAATCCGGCAGGCCGCCCTGGTCAAAGAACGCCTGGCGCTCACGACGGGCCTGCAGCCGCGCCTGCCGACCCGGTTCCACCGCGCGGTGCAGCGACACCAGCAGGGCCAGCAGCGGCGCCGGCAGCACGGTGTCCTGGCCGGCCACGCGGGTCGCCAGGGCGATGCCGGGGGTGGCCTTGGCCGGGGTGGAGGGAACGGCGGAAGCGACGGCGGACATGGGGCAACTCCAGCGGTGGGGAACGTCCCCAAGGTGCCGCCCGGCCCCAGTATTTGGC
>JAEWOJ010000143.1 GCA_023399815.1 Pseudomonadota bacterium
GCGCAGGCGCCTGCCGGGGCGGCGGCCCACCGCCGACACCGTCGACCTGCGCGAACGGTTGCTGGACGCGGCGCTGGCCTGTTTCGCCGCGCGCGGCATCGGCGCGACCTCGCTGCGCGACATCGCCCGCCGCGCCGGGGTGACGCCGGCGCTGGTGCATTACTACTTCGGCGACAAGCTGCAACTGCAGCAGGCGGTGGTGGCCGAGCGGCTGTGGCCGGTGATGGCGCAGGTACATGCCGGGGTGGGCGAGGCGGGCGACGACGTGGCCGCACTGGTGGCCGCCTTCGTCGACGGCATCACGCGCGCGGTGGCGGCGCATCCATGGCTGCCGACGCTGTGGGTGCGCGAAATCCTGTGCGAGGGCGGCGCCCTGCGCGAACTGATGATCGAGCGGATCGGTCCGCTGCTGCCGCAACTGCTGGCCGCGCGTTTCGAGGCGGCGCAGCGGGCCGGGCAGCTCAACCCGCAGCTGGACCCGCGCCTGGTGGTGGTGTCGATGGTGGGGCTGACGATGTTCCCGCTGGCCAGCGCGCCGATCTGGCAGCAGTTGTTCGGTACGGGCGAACTGGGCACCGACGTGGTGCGCCGCCACGCGCTGGCGTTGTTGACGCAGGGACTGGAGCTTGGACATGGGTGATCGACGCATTGCCGCCGCGCTGCTGCTGGCCGCGCTGCTGGCCGGCTGCTCGCGGCAGGCGCCGCAGGCGCTGGGCACGCTGGAATGGGACCGGGTGACGGTGCCGGCGCCGGTGTCCGAGCGCATCGTGCGGATCGATGTGCGCGAGGGCGAGCAGGTCGCCGCGGGCGCGCCGCTGATGCGGCTCGAACCGGCCCAGGTCCGGTCGCAGCTGGATGCGCTGCAGGCGCAGGCGGCGCAGCGCGACGCCGCGCTGTCGGAGCTGCGGCATGGGCCGCGCGCGGAGGACATCGCCCGGGCCCGTGCCGCTCTGGCCGCCGCGCAGGCACAGGCGCGGGAGGCGCAGGCCTACCACGCGCGTCTGCAACCGCTGGCCCCGCGCCAGCTGGTGGCGGCGGCGGAACTGGACCGTGCCCGCGCCGCCGCGCAGAGCGCGCAGGCGCAGGTGCGGCAGGCCGAGGCGGCACTGGCCGAACTGCTGCACGGCAGCCGCAGCGAACAGCTGGCGCAGGGCGAGGCCGCATTGGCATCGGCCCGGGCCACCGCGACGGCGCAATCGGTGGCGCTGGACAAGCTGGCGCTCGTCGCCCCACGGGCCGGCCGCATCGACAGCCTTCCCTACAGGCTCGGCGACCAGCCGTCCGCGGGCGCGCCGCTGGTGGTCCTGCTGGTGGGCGAAGCGCCGTATGCGCGCGTCTACCTGCCGCAGGCGCTGCGCAACCGCCTGAAAGTAGGCGATACGGTGCGGGTGCATGTGCAGGGGCAGCCGGCGGGACAGGTGTTCGACGGGCGCGTGCGGATGATCCGCAGCGAGCCGGTGTTCACTCCGTACTTCGCCTTGACCGGGCAGGACGCCGAGCGCCTGAGCTACCTGGCCGAAATCAGCCTGGGCAAGGAAGCGGCCGCGTTGCCGGTGGGCGCGCCGGTGCAGGTGCTGGCCGATGCCGCGCGCTGAGCCCGCGGCGATGCGGGAGGGCGACGTCGCGATCCGCGCGCGCGGCCTGAGCAAGCGCTTCGGCGCGCTCGTGGCGGTGGACGGCCTCGACCTGGACGTGCCGCGCCGGCATGTCTACGGTTTCCTCGGCCCGAACGGCTCGGGCAAGTCCACCACCATCCGCATGCTGTGCGGCCTGCTCACGCCCAGCGCGGGCGAGATCGAGGTGCTGGGCCTGCGCATCCCCGAACAGGCCGAGGCGCTGCGCAGCCGCATCGGCTACATGACGCAGAAGTTCTCGCTGTTCGACGACCTGAGCGTGCGCGAGAACCTGGAGTTCCTCGCCGCCGTGCATGACATGCCCAGGGCGCGGGCGCGGCGGCGCATCGACGAACTGGTCGAGCAATACCATTTCCAGGACCGGCAGAAGCAGCTGGCCGGCACCATGAGCGGCGGCCAGAAGCAGCGCCTGGCCCTGGCCGCCGCGGTGATCCAGCAGCCGGAGCTGCTGTTCCTGGACGAGCCCACCAGCGCGGTGGACCCGGAGTCGCGCCGCGACTTCTGGGAAAAGCTCTTCGAGCTGGCCGATGCCGGCACCACGCTGCTGGTGTCCACGCACTACATGGACGAGGCCGAGCGCTGCCACCGCATCGCCATCCTCGACCGCGGCGTGCTGGTCGCCGACGGCACGCCGGCCGAACTCACCGCGCGCCTGGCCGGACGCACCCTGGTGGTCGATGCCGGCCAGCCACGGCAGGCGGCGCATGTGCTGTCCGCCTGCGCCGGCGTGGCCAGCGTGGCGCAGGTCGGCAACAGCCTGCGCGTGCTGCTGGCCGGGCAGGGAACCGAAGCGTCGGTGGCCGCTGCGTTGCGCGCGGTGGGCATCGAAGCGCGGCTGCATCCGCAGGCGGCCAGCCTGGAGGACGTGTTCGTCGCCGCGACCCGCCACCGGCCCGGCGCCGGCGGGGAGGACGCATGAAGCTGCGCCGCCTGCTCGGGGTGATGGTCAAGGAGCTGCGGCAGATGCGGCGCGACCGCATCACCCTGGCGATGATCATCGGCATCCCGGTGATGCAGCTGCTGCTGTTCGGCTACGCGATCAACACCAACCTGCGCGACCTGTCCGCCGGCGTCGCTGACCAGGCCCGCACCTCGGCCTCGCGCGCGCTGGCGCGCGATATCGTCGCCACTGGCGTGGTCGCGCCGGCGCTGGAGGCGGAAACGCCGCAGCAACTGGTGGATGCGATGCGGCGCGGGGAGATCAGCATCGGCATCGTCATCCCGCCGGACTACGAGCGGCGCCGCGCCGAAGGCCGCGAAGCCCTGCAGATCCTGGTCGACGGCAGCGACAACGCGGTGCAGAGCGCGGCGGCGCAGCTGGCGCGGATGCCGCTGGACGGTGCCGGCTTCGATCCGCTGGCGACCGGCGCGATCGGCATGGTCGCTTTCTACAACCCGCAGCGCAGCTCGGCGACCAACATCGTGCCGGGACTGGTGGGGGTGATCCTGACCATGACGATGGTGCTGTTCACCGCGGTGGCGATCGTGCGCGAACGCGAGCGCGGCAACATGGAACTGCTGATCGCCACGCCGTTGACCAGCGCCGAGCTGATGGTCGGCAAGGTCGTTCCCTACGTGGTCGTCGGTCTGGTGCAGACCGGCATGGTGCTGGCGCTGGGCACGTGGCTGTTCCACGTGCCGCTGGGCGGCAGCCTGCTGGACGTGTTCGTCGCCGCCGGCCTGCTGATCGTCGCCAACCTGGCGCTGGGCCTGCTGATCTCCACCCGCGCGCAGTCGCAGTTCCAGGCGATGCAGATGACCTTCTTCCTGTTCCTGCCGTCGATCCTGCTGTCCGGTTTCATGTTCCCGTTCGCCGGCATGCCGCGCCCGGTGCAGTGGCTGGCCGAGATCCTGCCGCTGACCCATTTCCTGCGCCTGATCCGCGGCGTGATGCTGCGCGGCGCCAGCCTGTGGGAGCTGTGGCCGGACGCGCTGGCGCTGCTGGTCTTCAGCGGGGTGATGATGGCCGGCGCGATCCTGCGCTTCCGCAAGCGGCTGGATTGATCGCGCGCCGCGTGGTTTTCCACATCGAGGTTCTCCACATCCGGTGTGGACGCGTGTGGGGCGAAGCTGTGGATAATCGCGCACGGGCCCTGCGCGGCAAGGCTTTCAGTGGCGTGGTGAAACTTTGGCCAGTCCTCGCGGACTTGTCTGCCGTGGGGATGAGTGCCATGCGCACGTACCTGCGGACAAGCAGTGGCGGTGAAAGGATCGCCGGTAACGGATCGACCTTGCTCGATGACCAAGCAGCATCCGGCAGCCCTCAGGACTGCGGGGCGGGCTGGAAGACGCACAGTTCCTGGCCGCAGCGGCAGGCCCTGGCGATGCGCATGGCCAAGGCGATCGCCGCCTCGCGCAAAGGAAGCTTCGGCTTTGAAGCCCCGCTCCCTGCGGGAGAGGGGTTGGGGAGAGGGCCGGAGGGCGAAGCCCACAGCGATGCCTGGCCGCACGAGGCTCTACCCCTCCTCATCCCTAGGTCGGGCATCTTCTCCCAAGATGCGCAGGGTGACGCCGAAACCCGGCAACCATGACGCCGCGGTCAGCCCCGGCGATCCAGCAGCAAGGTTCCCGAACCCCTCATGGCACTTCTCCCGCCACCGCCACAACCTCGACGGTCGGCAGGCAATGGATCGGCACGTCGCAGGAATTGGCGATGAAGCAGCGTTCGTGAGCGGTCGCGTGCAATGCGTGGGCGAGCGCCCCGTCGGCACCGGCGGCGACAATCACCCGCGGCCGCAGGCACACCTCGGCGAAACGGCCGCCGCCGTCGGCCAGGATGTCCATGCACCCCTCGGCGTGGTCTTCATAGGCCAGCACGCGCACGCCTTCGCGCGCGCACAGCGCCAGGTAGAACAGCATGTGGCACGCGGCGATCGCGGCGACGAACAGGTCTTCGGGGTTGTGCCGGGCCGGATCGCCGCGGAACGCGGGATCGGCGCTGCCGTCCAGCGCGGGCTTGCCGGCCGCCTCGACGCGGAAGTCGCGGCGATAGCCGTCGTAGCGCGCTGTGCCGTCGCCGGTGTTGCCGGTCCAGTGCAGGTCGATCGGGTATGCGTGGGTCTTCGCCATGGCCAGTCCTCTTTGCCGGGTCGGGCCGGAAGCGTAGGCGTGGTGGCGGGCCGATGCTTCGACTAGCATCGAAGCATGGCCGATCCGACCGACATCGCCGCCGCCGCCGTGCTCGGCGACGCCAGCCGCAGCCGCATGCTGGCCGCGTTGATGGACGGGCGCGCGCGCACCGCCAGTGAACTGGCGCTGGAAGGCGACGTGGCGCCCTCGACCGCGAGCAGCCACCTGGCGCGACTGGCCGGGGCCGGTATCGTCGCGGTGGCGAGGCAGGGGCGGCACCGCTATTTCCGCCTGGCCGATGCGGAAACCGCCGGCTTGCTCGAAACGCTGATGGTGGTGTCCGCGCGCCACCATCAGCGGCGCCTCGGACCGGCCGACGCGCCGTTGCGCGCGGCGCGCGTCTGCTACGACCACCTGGCCGGCGAGGCCGGCGTGCGCCTGCTGCATTCGCTGCAGGGCCGTGGCTACCTGAGCGCCGGCGCGGAACCGGCGCTGACGATGGCGGGCGAGCACTGGTGCGGCGGGATCGGCATCGACCTGGCCGCGTTGCGGGCCGGGCGCAGGCCGTTGTGCCGCGCCTGCCTGGACTGGAGCGAACGCCGCGACCACCTGGCCGGCGCGCTCGGCGCCGCATTGCTGCAACGCCTGCTGGTGCGGGGCCATGCACGGCGCCAGCCGCATTCGCGCGCGCTGACGCTGGACGCGCGCGGCGAACGCTTCATCGCGCAGCTGCGCTAGGCGGCCGCGGTCCCGTCGTCCGTCACCACGCGCCCGCGCAGCGAGTTGGTCAGCGCCTCGGTGATGAGCACATCGACGAACTGGCCGACCAGCCGCTTCGGCCCGGGGAAGTTCACCGAGCGCATGTTCTCGGTCTTGCCGGTCAGCTCGTTCCCGTCCTTGCGCGAGGGGCCTTCGACCAGCACGGTCTGCACGCTGCCGACCATCCTCTTCGAGATGCCGGCAGCGTACTCGTTGATCCGCGCCTGCAGGCGCGACAGCCGTGCGTGCTTCTCGGCCTCGGAGGTGGTGTCCTCCAGGTCGGCGGCCGGGGTGCCGGGACGGCGCGAGTAGATGAAGGAGAAGCTCTGGTCGAAGCCGACGTCCTCGATCAGCTTCATGGTCTTCTCGAAGTCGGCCTCGGTCTCGCCGGGGAAGCCGACGATGAAGTCCGAGCTGATCGAGATGTCCGGGCGCACCGCGCGCAGCTTGCGGATCTTGGCCTTGAACTCCAGCGCGGTGTAGCCGCGCTTCATCGCCGACAGCACGCGGTCGCTGCCGGCCTGCACCGGCAGGTGCAGGTAGTTGGCCAGCTTGGGCACGTCGCGGTAGGCGTCGACCAGCGAGTCGGAGAACTCCAGCGGGTGCGAGGTGGTGAAGCGGATGCGGCCGATGCCATCGATCTCGGCGATGGTGCGGATCAGCAGGCCCAGATCGGCATAGTGCTGTTCGCTCGGGTCAAGACCCTCGCACGCACCGTCGCCATACGGGCCACGATAGGCATTGACGTTCTGCCCCAGCAGGTTGATCTCGCGCACGCCCTGCGCGGCCAGCTGCGCGCATTCGACCACCACGTCCTCGAACGGGCGGCTGACCTCGGTGCCGCGGGTGTAGGGCACCACGCAGAACGAGCAGTACTTGGAGCAGCCTTCCATGATCGACACGAACGCCGACGGGCCTTCGGCGCGCGGCTCGGGCAGGCGGTCGAACTTCTCGATCTCGGGGAAGCTGATGTCCACCTGCGGCCGGTCCTGCTCGCGGCGGGCGCGGATCAGCTCGGGCAGGCGATGCAGGGTCTGCGGGCCGAACACCAGGTCCACGTAGGGCGCGCGCTTGACGATGGCCTCGCCTTCCTGCGAGGCGACGCAGCCGCCGACGCCGATGATGACGTCGCGGCCGCCGGCCTTGAGTTCCTTCCAGCGGCCGAGCTGGCTGAACACCTTCTCCTGCGCCTTCTCGCGGATCGAGCAGGTGTTGACCAGTACCACGTCGGCCTCTTCCGGGTTGTCGGTCAGCTCCAGGCCCTCGTGCTCGGCCAGCACGTCGGCCATCTTGGCCGAGTCGTACTCGTTCATCTGGCAACCGTGGGTCTTGATATATAGCTTTCCACGCGATGGCGAACCATCGCTGGGCTTGCCGCGCGCGCCGCCGGCAAGCTTCGGCCTGGCGCCGGGCAGGGGAATCAATTCGGGGGTATTCATTTCAGGAGGCACGGCGGAAACGGCCGTGTTCGGCAGGGAGGAGGCTGGCGTCCCGGGCATGGCGCTTATTCCAGACGGGTGGGCGGGCAGGCGGCCAGGGGCCGCGGCAAGGGGCGGATTGTACCGGGGATGCCGCGCCGGTGTTGGCGGCGGCATTGGCATTCCCGCCGGGAAACTGGGAAACTCCCGGCCGCAATGAAGAGCGTACTGGGGATCGCCGGGTTGTTGATCGCCTCGCTGACGGCCGTGCCCGCCAGCGCCGGTACCCTGTACAAGTGCCTCGGCGCCGACGGGGTCTCCAACTACGTCAGCAAGCGCATTCCCGGCGCCAGCTGCAGCGTCGTCGGCAGCTACCGGCCTTCCGCCAATGCGTCTCCCCGGCCGGCGACCCGGTCGCGGCCGGTGGCGCCAGCGGCTGCGGCCAGCTCGACTCCCGCTCCGACTCCGACTCCGACTCCGACTCTGGCCGCGACTCCGGCTGCCGATGCTGCCGCGTCCAAGGCGGTTCCGGTGGCGGCTGCGGCGCGTCCGGCGCCGGCCAGTACCGGGCGCGCCCAGCGCGTGGTGAGCGGGCAGGTCTACAGCTATATGAAGGACGGCGTGCGCCACTACACCAGTGCGCGGCCGGCCCAGGTCGCCAGCCTCGGCGAAGTCCGTACCATCCGCTACACCTACATCGAGCGTTGCTATGCCTGCGGTGCGAATCCGGGCGTCAACTTCGGCACGGTACGGCTGAACACCCGGGCCTACGACACGGAGATCGCCGCCGCTGCCCGCGAGTTCGGCGTGGAGGAAGCGGTGGTGCGCGCCGTGATCCATGCCGAGTCGGCATTCAATCCCACCGCGCTGAGCCGCGCCGGCGCCCAGGGACTGATGCAGCTGATGCCGGCCACCGCGCGCCGCTTCGGCGTGAGCGACGCCTACGACGCCGCGCAGAACATCCGCGGTGGCGTCCAGTACCTGTCCTGGCTGCTGCGCCGCTTCAACGGCGACCTGACCCTGGCCGCGGCCGGCTACAACGCCGGCGAAGGCGCGGTGGACCGCCACGGCGGCGTGCCGCCCTACAGCGAAACCCAGTACTACGTGAAGCGCGTGGCGCAGTTGGCCGACCGCTATCGCGGCGAGTTGGGCTCGCGTCAGTAGTGCGTCGCCGCGGTATTTCGACTGCGCGTGACAAAAGTCATGGACTCGTGTTGCATCGCGTTGTGCGTCGCCTTTGCGTTCAGCTAAACTCGGGGGAGATTCGATTCTGAGCGGTCTGGTTTCGCCAGGCCGCGGGCAGCCGCAAGCCACCTAATCAATATCGGAGTGCCGGATGGCCAACGATGGGGTAAACGATCCAGTCAATGCCGGACGCCGGCGGTTTCTGACAGCAACCACGGCCGTGGTTGGAGCAGTGGGAGCCGGTTTCGCAGCAGTTCCTTTCATCAAGTCGTGGAATCCCAGCGCCCGTGCCCAGTTGGCCGGCGCGCCGATCACCGCCGACATCAGCGCCCTGCAGGAAGGCCAGCGCCTGATCCTGGAATGGCGCGGCCAGCCGATCTGGATCGTCAAGCGTTCCAAGGCGGTGCTGGAAGCCTTGCCGACGCTGGATCCGCGCCTGCGCGATCCAATGTCCGAGAACCTCGATCAACAGCCGGCCTACGTGCGCAAGGCCAACCCGGAGCTGCGCTCGATCAAGCCGGAAATCTCGGTGCTGGTCGGCCTGTGCACCCACCTGGGCTGCTCGCCGGAAATGGCCGCCGAGATCAAGCCCGAGCCCTACGACCCGGAATGGAAGGGCGGCTATTTCTGCCCTTGCCACAAGTCGCGCTTCGACATGGCCGGACGCGTGTTCCAGGGCGTGCCGGCGCCGACCAACCTGGTCGTGCCGCCACATCACTACGCCGACGACAACACCATCATCATCGGCGTCGATCCTCAGGGGGCGGCATAATCATGGCTGACAACATCCTCGTTCGCGTCGCCAATGGCGTGATGGGCTGGGTCAACGACCGCGCCCCGGCGCTGATGCCGATGTACCGGAAGCACATGTCCGAGTACTACGCGCCGAAGAACTTCAACATCTGGTACATCTTCGGCGTGCTGTCGATGGTGGTGCTGGTCAACCAGATCGTCACCGGCATCTTCCTGACGATGCACTACAAGACCAGCGCGGCGGAAGCCTTCGCCTCGGTCGAGTACATCATGCGCGACGTCGAGTGGGGCTGGCTGATCCGCTACATGCACAGCACCGGCGCCTCGCTGTTCTTCATCGTCGTCTACCTGCACATGTTCCGCGGCCTGATGTACGGCTCCTACAAGAAGCCGCGCGAGCTGGTGTGGATCCTGGGCATGCTGATCTACCTGGCGCTGATGGCCGAAGCCTTCATGGGCTACGTGCTGCCGTGGGGCCAGATGTCGTTCTGGGGCGCGAAGGTCATCATCTCGCTGTTCGGCGCCATCCCGGTGATCGGCGGCGGCCTGACCGAGTGGATCATGGGCGACTACCTGCCGTCCGACGCCACGCTGAACCGCTTCTTCGCCCTGCACGTGATCGCGGTGCCGCTGGTGCTGCTGCTGCTCGTCGTGCTGCACCTGGGCGCGCTGCACGAAGTGGGTTCCAACAACCCCGACGGCGTGGAGATCAAGAAGGGACCGAAGGGCAACCGCTGGTCGCCGACCGCGCCGACCGACGGCGTACCGTTCCATCCGTACTACACGGTGAAGGACACCTTCTACGTGTTCGCGATGATGGTCATCGCCGCCTTCATCATCTTCTTCGCCCCGGCGTTCGGCGGCTGGTTCCTCGAGCACGACAACTTCACCGAGGCCAACCGCCTGGTCACGCCCGAGCACATCAAGCCGGTGTGGTACTACACCCCGTACTACGCGATGCTGCGCGTGATCCCGCACAAGCTGAGCGGCGTGATGGTGATGTTCGGCGCGATCGCGATCCTGTTCGCGGTGCCGTGGCTGGACCGCGCCAAGGCCAAGTCCTACCGCTACCGCGGCCTGCTCTCGAAGCTGCTGCTGTTCGGCTTCGCCATCAGCTTCGTGTGGCTGGGCAAGATCGGCGCCGGCCCGGGTACCGACCCGGTGGAGACCATCATCGGCCGCTTCCTGACCGCGTACTACTTCCTCTTCTTCCTGACCATGCCAGTGTGGACCAAGCTGGACAAGACCAAGCCGGTGCCGGAGCGGGTGACGACGCATGACTAAGAAATGGACTGCCTTGCTGGCAACGGCCACCGCCGCGCTCCTGTTTTCCGCGGCTGCGCTGGCCTCCTCGGGCGGGGCCCTGCAGCAGGCGGGCAACGACCTGACCGACCAGGCGTCGCTGCAGCGCGGTGCCCAGGCCTACATGAACTACTGCTCCGGTTGCCACTCGCTGAAGTACCTGCGCTATTCGCGCATGGCCTCGGACCTGGGGCTGAGCGAGCAGCAGGTGATGGACAACCTCAACTTCACCGGCGCCAAGTTCGGCGAGCAGATCCAGGTCGCCATGACCAAGGAGGAGGGCGACAAGTGGTTCGGCAAGATGCCGCCGGACCTGAGCCTGATCGCGCGCGTGCGCGGCACCGACTGGATCTATACCTACCTCAAGTCGTTCTACATGGACGAGACGCGGCCGCTGGGCTGGAACAACAAGCTGTTCCCGAACGCGTCCATGCCCAACCCGCTGTGGGAGCTGCAGGGCCTGCAGCACGCCGAGTTCGGCGAACCCGACGTGGCCGGCGAGCGCCACCCGGAACGGCTGGTGGTGACCAGCCCCGGCCGGCTGAAGCCAGCGGAGTTCGACCGGACCGTCCGCGACATCACCAACTTCCTCGAGTACGCCGGCGAGCCGGCCGTGCTCAAGCGCCAGAGCATGGGCGTGTGGGTGGTGCTGTTCCTGGCGCTGCTCTCGTTCCTGGCCTACCTGCTCAAGAACGAGTACTGGAAAGACGTGCATTGAGAATGGGTGTGCCCCTGGACGGGGGCGGTAGGCAGTTGGCATCCGCCCCTTTTCGATAGCACACTCAGGGATCGTGGCGATCCGCGGGCACTGGGCCCGCGGCGCCGTAAGGCTGGCGGATTCCGGCCCTTGGAGAGCCCTTGATGGCGGCGAGTGTGCGCATGCGAAATACCCTGACGTTGTTCTCGGCCAATGACGATGTCCTGTGCCACCGGGTGCGGCTGGTGCTGGCCGCGAAGGGCGTCACCTACGATCTGGTGCCGGTCGACCCGCAGAATCCGCCGGAAGACCTCATCGACCTCAATCCCTACCATTCGGTGCCGACCCTGGTCGAGCGCGAGCTGGTGCTCTATGCCGCCTCGGTGGTCAGCGAGTACCTGGACGAGCGTTACCCGCACCCGCCGCTGATGCCGGTGGACCCGCTGTCGCGGGCGCGGCTGCGCCTGGCGATGCTGCGCATCGAACATGACTGGGTGCCGCAGGTGCAGGCGATCCAGCTGGGCAACAAGACCCAGGCCGAGGCGGCGCGCAAGCGCCTGAAGGAACTGGTGGCGCAGTCGGTGCCGCTGTTCAAGGCGTCCAAGTTCTTCCTCAACCCGGAAATGAGCCTGGCCGACTGCGCGATGGCGCCGATCATCTGGCGGCTGGATGCGCTGGGCATTCCGCTGCCCAAGGATGGCAAGGCCATCGAGGACTACGGCAACCGCATCTTCCGCAACCCGGGTTTCATCCGCAGCCTCACCGACCAGGAGAAGAAGCTGCGCGAGCTGCCGGCCTGAGCGTTGCCGGCTGTATGCAGACTTATCGATCACCGCCCGCGGGCGGTGATCGCGCGTCGATGCCGCGTACACTTGTCCCATGAGTGAAGAATCTTTCCGCATGAGCAGCCACCGCCCGTACCTGTTGCGGGCGCTGGTGGAGTGGATCAACGACAACGGCATGACCCCGCACATCATGGTCGATGCCGGCGTGCCGGGCGTGCAGGTGCCGGCCAGCGCGGTCAAGGACGAACGGGTCGTGCTCAACATCGCCGAACGCGCGGTGATGCGGCTGCATGTCGACAACGAGGCGGTGAGCTTTACCGCGCGCTTCTCCGGCGTCAGCTTCCCGGTACACGTGCCGATCGCGGCGGTGCTGGCGGTGTACGCGCGCGAGACCGGGCAGGGCATGGCGCTGCCCGACGACATTCCTGGCACGGATGGCCCGGAGCCGAACGACGACGATACGCCGCCCAGCGCGCCACCGGAACCGCCGCAGCCTTCGGGCAAGCGCCCGTTCCTGCGGGTGGTGAAGTAACCCGCACCGCCGCCGCAGGGCGGCGGTTTTCGTTGGCGCGCGCGCCGTGCGCCTGCACTGGCGGGGACGCGTCCGACGTCAGATGTCCTCGGCCTCGTCGGTACGCGGCTGCAGCGTGCTGATCCGCGCGGTGGCCGGGCCGATGAATGACACCAGCTGCTTGCCGCGAAGCACCATGCGCCCGCTGTGGCGCTCGACGCCGTCGTAGGAATAGTCGAAGCGGAAGGTGCGCTCGAAGCCTAGCCAGCCGTTGGGCAGCCGGCACAGGCGCAGCCCGATCGCGTGCACGCTCTGGTCCAGCCACTGCACGTCGGCGGCCTGGCAGGCATTGCGGCCAAGCGCGGTGGCACGTTCAGCCGCCGCCCGGGACGCATCCCAGAAGGCATAGGCGAGGGCGCCGAGGATCATCAGGAGCAACAGGCTGGGCATGCGGTCGTTTCAGGTGGTGGCGGGTTGAAGCATAGCCGCCCGCCGCCTGCGATGGTTGGCCCGGCTTTTCCCTTCTCCCTGCGGGAGGAGGTGGCGCGAAGCGCCGGATGAGGGTGCGGGCGAAGCCTCGTGCAACCGGACATCGCGAGGGCTTCGCCCCTTGCCCTCACCCCAACCCCACAACCCGTGGGAGAGGGGCTTCATTGCATACGTGACGCCTGATCGGTGCAGGAGGCTTTTCCCTTCTCCCTCTGGGAGAAGGTGCCCCGAAGGGGCGGATGAGGGTGCGGGCGAAGCCTCGTGCAACCGGACATCGCGAGGGCTTCGCCTCCGTGCCCTCACCCCAACCCCTCTCCCGGTGGGAGCGGGGCTTCATTGCATACGTGACGCCTGATCGACGCAGGAGGCTTTTCCCTTCTCCCTCTGGGAGAAGGTGGCGCGAAGGGGCGGATGAGGGTGTGGGCGAAGCCTCGTGCAGCCAGACATCGCGAGGGCTTCGCCTCCGTGCCCTCACCCCAACCCCTCTCCCGTAGGGAGAGGAGCTTCATCGAGCATGGCTGCCATCGGACCAGGTCATGGTCCCTGCCGTGACGCTTCGCTCGATGCGGGGACGGACAATTTCAGCAGCGCGGCCCAGTCCTGCCGGTTGAAGTCGCATTCCTCTTCCCGGCCGGGCGAGCAGCCCGGCTCCACCGATGACGGCGGCTGGCCGGCTTCCGCTGGCGGCGGCACGACGATGCGGCCGGTGCGGTCCAGCGGCAGCTTGCGCATGACCACCGCGTTGGCGACATTGCCGCCGATCAGGTACAGCGTCTGGTCGCCGCCGACGTTGGCGGCCACGACCACCTCGCAATGCGACTTCCAGCGGTCGGCGTTGCCCGTATCCAGCGCCTGCAGCAGGCCGCCGTAGCTGAGCGGCCTGCTGCGGTCGCGCAGGAAACAGAGCAGGTCGCCGGGCGCCGGCTTGTCCAGCCTCGGGTCGGCCAGCCGGTAGGGCGTGGCGGCATCGCCGCCGCGGTGGGCGGCGCGGATGTAGTCGATGTGCCGCGGCGAACGGACGAAGCCGGGCACGCCGGCGCGGGTCATGACCCAGGAAACGAACGCGGCCGACCACGGGTTGTCGATCAGGAACGCGCGGCAGTCGCTGTCGGTCATGCGCCCGCCGGGCAGGGCCAGGCAACTCTGCGCGCCGGGCAGGGCGGCCATCGGCGACAGGGTGCCGCTCTCACGCCAGTATCCGGCCACGCGCTGCCAGGCGACCAGGCCATCGTCGGCAAGGCTGCCGCTCTCGGCCTCGGTGATGGTCAGACTGGCGAGGCGCCCGTCGCGGTCGATGAAGGGGCGGTACCAGAGACGATGTTCGCCGCAGGCGGCACGGACGATGGCCTTGGCGGTCTCGCCCACGCCGTAGCGCGGCGGAATGTCGCAGACCTCAACCGCGACGGCGGAGAAGGCGGGCAGCGACAGGGCGCAGCAGAACAGAAATCGGTGGACCACGTCGGGCTCCCCTCGGGCTTGGGGCGAGCCTCGCAGAGCCGGCCGTGGCCGTGCCGTGAAATCAGCCCGGCGACGGGCCCAGTTTCAGCGACAGGTCGATGGCCTGCACGTGCTTGGTCAGCCCGCCGATGGAAATGCAGTCCACGCCGTCCTCGGCGATCGCGCGCAGGCCGTCCAGCCCGACGCTGCCGGAGACTTCCAGCGGAACGCGCTTCCCGGGAGCCAGGCTGGCGACGATGCGCACCGCATCGCGGCGCATGGCCGGGGTGAAGTCGTCGATCAGGATGCGCTCGCAGCCGGCAGCCAGGGCTTCCTCCAGCTGCGGCAGGTCCTCGACCTCGACCACCAGCGGCAGGCCGGGCTGCTGCGCGCGCGCGGCCCGTACCGCGGCGGTGAGCGAGCCGGCGGCGCGGATGTGGTTTTCCTTGAGCATCACCATGTCGAACAGACCGATGCGATGGTTGTCGCCGCCACCGCAGCGCACCGCGTACTTCTGCGCCAGGCGCAGGCCGGGCAGGGTCTTGCGGGTGTCGAGGATGCGCGCTCCGGTGCCGGCCACGGCCGCGACGTAGCGCGCGGTGGTGGTGGCGGTTGCCGACAGCGTCTGCAGGAAGTTCAGCGACGTGCGCTCGGCGCTGACCAGCGCACGGCTGCGGCCGTGCAGGGTGGCCAGCACGGTGCCGGCGCCTACGCGTTCGCCTTCCCGTACCCGCCAGTCGATCCGCACCTGCGGGTCGAGCGCGCGATGGGTGGCGTCGAACCACGGCCGGCCGGCGATCACCGCATCCTCTTTGCACAGCAGGTAGGCGCTGTCGGCGGTGTCGGGCAGCAACGCGGCGGTGACGTCGCCGCTGCCGATGTCCTCGGCCAGGGCGCGGGCGACGTCGGTGTCGATCTGCTCCTGCGGCGGAGCGGCCGGCGGCTGCGGCAGCATCACTTGCCCGGGAAGCCGTCGATCTGCGTGGTGGCGATGGCCTCCTCGGCCAGCAGCACCGGAATGCCGTCCTCGACGCGGAACACCTGCCTGCGGTCGCGGGTGACCAGCGCCTCGCGCAGCGGTTCGGCCTGCGCGCTGCCATCGGCACGGACCACGCCGCCAGCGGCGATGGCGCAGTTCAGCGCTTCCAGTCCGGCGCTGTCGAGCAGGGCCAGCGGCTGGCGGGTGTCGGGCGAAACGAGCAGGTCGAGCAGTTTGCGGTCCATCGGGTCGTGGTCTTGCGTGGAAGGCGGCTAGAATACGTCTTTGCAGCAGGTGACGGCCAATGACCCCCAATTCCTCCGCGCCGCTCGTCGGCATCGTGATGGGTTCCCGTTCCGACTGGGAGACCATGCAGCACGCCGCCCAGAAGCTCGACGCGCTGGGTGTTCCCTATGAAGTGAAGGTCGTCTCGGCGCACCGCACTCCGGACGTGCTGTTCACCTATGCCGAGGAGGCCGGTCCGCGCGGGTTGCGCGCGATCATCGCCGGCGCCGGCGGTGCCGCCCACCTGCCGGGCATGATCGCGGCCAAGACCGCAGTGCCGGTGCTGGGCGTGCCGGTGCAGTCCAAGGCCCTGAACGGCATGGATTCGCTGCTGTCGATCGTGCAGATGCCGGCCGGCATTCCCGTGGCCACGTTCGCCATCGGCAATGCCGGTGCCTCGAACGCGGCGCTGTTCGCCGCGGCGATGCTGGCGCCGGCGCAGCCGGCCGTCGGCCAGGCGCTGGATGCCTTCCGCGCGCGCCAGACCGCCGATGTGATGGCCGCCGACGACCCGCGCCAATGACCACGGTAGGCATTCTGGGTGGCGGGCAGCTGGCCCGCATGATGGTGCTGGCCGGCGCGCCGCTGGGCCTGCGTTTCGTGGTGTTCGATCCCGCTGCCGACGCCTGCGCCGGGCAGCTGGCGCCGCTGCAGGTCGGGGCGTTCGACGACACCGCCGCGCTGGCCGAGTTTGCCGCCAAGGTGGACGTGATCACCTTCGACTTCGAGAACGTGCCGGCCGCCAGTGCGCGCTGGCTGGCCGAACGCCGGCCGGTGTTCCCGAATCCCGCGGCGCTGGCCGTGGCGCAGGACCGGCTCAGCGAGAAGACGCTGTTCCAGGAACTGGGCATCCCGTTGCCGCCCTTCGCCGATATCCGCAGCCGCGACGAGCTGGCGGCGAAGGTGGCCGAATTCGGCGTGCCCTGCATCCTCAAGACGCGCCGGCTCGGCTACGACGGCAAGGGCCAGTTCCGCATCCGCAGCGAAGCTGACATCGATGCGGCGTGGCAGGCGCTGGGAGCGCAGGCCGAGAAGACCGGGCTGATCCTGGAAGGCTTCGTCGCTTTCGACCGCGAGGTCAGCGTGGTGGCCGTGCGCAGCCGCGACGGCGAATTCCGCGCCTGGCCGCTGACCGGCAACTGGCATGTCGACGGCGTGCTGTCGGCCAGCCTGGCCCCGGCGGTCGCGACTGCGGCGCAGCGGGAGGCGGCCATCGGTTATGCGCGCCGCGTGGCCGAACGGCTCGACTACGTGGGCGTGTTCGCGCTGGAGCTGTTCTGCCGTGGCGACGAACTGCTGGCCAACGAGATGGCGCCGCGCGTGCACAATTCCGGCCACTGGACCAGCGACGGCGCCGAGACCTCGCAGTTCGAGAACCACCTGCGCGCGGTACTCGGCCTGCCGCTGGGCGATACGCGCGCGCTGGGCCATGCCTGCATGCTCAACTGGATCGGCGCGATGCCCGATGCCAACGCGGTGCTGACCGAGCCGGCGGGCCACTGGCACGACTACGGCAAGCAGCCGCGCGAAGGCCGCAAGGTGGGGCACGCGAACCTGCGCGACGACGATGCGGCGGCCCTGGCCGATGCATTGGAGCGGGTGGGGCAAGCCCTGGGGCGCCAGGCGCAGGTCGAGCCGGCGGTGCGCGCGCTGCGGGGCTGATCCGTCGCCGGCCGCGGCGTGTGCGCGACTGCAACGCTGCGGCACGTTGCTGTGCGCATCCGGGACAGTCGCATGGTGATAGCGTGGCCTTCCGCATCCACGGAGGACGACCATGCTCGACTGGAATGAATACCGCCGCGAACTGAAAGGCCGGATCGGCGAACTCGGCAAGCTTTCGCCCGATACGCTCAAGGGCTACCTGACGCTGAGCGGCGCCGGCGCGCAGACCGCGCACCTGGATGGCAGGACCCGCGAACTGATCGCGTTGGCGGTGGCGGTGACGACACGCTGCGACGGTTGCATCACCACCCACGTGGATGCGGCGCTGAAGCAGGGCGCCAGTCGCGAGGAGATTGCCGAGGCGCTGGGCGTGGCGGTGGCGCTCAATGCCGGCGCCGCGCTGGTGTACTCGGCGCGGGTGCTGGATGCGGTGGCCGCCCACGGTTGATCGCGGGCGTGGGGTCAGGTGACTGCTCGATCCTGACCCGCTTGCCGGTAAGACAATCGCAGGCAAAGCCAGCTTCCGCGACTCCCCCGATCCCGCCAGCGGAATGCCGTCGCGATCAGCGCAGTCGGGCGCCGACGAAATCCCAGTTGACCAGTTTCCAGAACGCCTGCAGGTAACGTGCCCGGTCGTTCTGGAGGTCGGTGTAGTAGGCGTGTTCCCACAGGTCGCAGGCCAGCAGTGGTGTGCTGTCGCCGGTCAGCGGCGTATTCGCGTTGCGGGTGGTGACGATGGCCAGGCGGCCGTCCGGATGCTGCACCAGCCACGCCCAGCCGGAGCCGAACACGGCCAGCGCGGCGCGGTCGAATTCCTCGCGCAGCTTCTGCGTGTCGCCGAACTGCCGGGTGATGCGCTCGGCCAGTGCGTCCTGCGGCTCGGTGCCGGGCCGCGAATGCAGGCACTGCCAGTAGAAGGCGTGGTTCCAGGCCTGGGCGGCGGCCTCGAACAGGCTGCCCTGGCTGTTGCGGACGATCTCCTCCAGCGACAGGCCGTCCAGTTCGGTGCCGGCGATGCGCGCGTTGACCACTTCCACGTAGGCGCGCTGGTGGCAGCCGTGGTGCAGGTCCAGGGTGTCGGCCGAGAAGTGGGGCAGCAGGGCGGTGCGCGGGTAGGGCAGGTCGGGCAGGTCGACGGGCATGGTCCGTTTCTTTTCTGTCTGGGGCGCCGGGAGCCGGCTGGCTCGGCTTACAATCGGCAGCCACGGAAGAAGAGTCTATCCGACCGGGACGGGCCGTTCTTTCGCAGCAGCAGGGAGAATTCCAATGGCGGTGATGGAGCAAATCCAGGCGGAGGTGGAGCAGCATCCCCTCGTCCTGTTCATGAAGGGAACGCCGCAGTATCCGATGTGCGGGTTCTCCAGCCGGGCCGTGCAGGCATTGCTGGCGGCGGGCGCGGTCAACCTGCGCACCATCAACGTGCTCGAGTTCCCGGAAGTGCGCGCCAACCTGCCGCGCTATTCCAATTGGCCGACGTTCCCGCAGTTCTTCATGCACGGCGAACTGATCGGCGGCTGCGACATCATCCTCGAACTGCTGGAATCCGGCGAACTCAAGCGCATCGTCGCCGAGGCGGGCCAGGCGTGAGTGCGCGACCGATGGATGCCGGCAGCGATCCCGGCCTGGAAGGCCAGCGCCTGGAGGGGCGCGTGGTGTTGGTGGCCGGGGCCGCCGGCGGCCTGGGTGCGGCCGCGACGCGTGCCTGTGCGGCCGCGGGCGCCACCGTGGTGCTGCTGGGGCGCAAGGTCGCCAAGCTCAACCGCGTCTATGACAGCGCCGCGCAGCTTGGCCCCGAGCCGCTGCTCTATCCGCTGGACATGGAAGGCGCCTCGCCCGACGACTACGCCGCGCTGGCCGGGCGCCTGGAATCGGAGGTCGGCCGGCTGGATGGCCTGCTGCACTGCGCGGCCGACTTCGCCGGCCTGACCCCCTTCGCGCTGGGCGACCCGGCGGCCTTCGCCCGCGCCATCCACGTCAACCTCACCGCCCGCGCCTGGCTCACCCAGGCCTGCCTGCCGCTGCTGCGCCAGCGCGAGGATGCGGCGGTGGTGTTCGCCCTCGACGACCCGCAGCGGGTCGGCCAGGCCTATTGGGGCGGCTACGGCGTGGCCCAGTACGGACTGCGGGGCCTGCTGGACACGCTGCATCACGAGCTGCGCGGTGGCCCGGTGCGGGTCAGCGGACTGCAGCCGCGCCCCATGCGCACTCCGTTGCGGGCGCGCGCATTCACTCATGAGACCGACTACGCGCCGGTCGATCCGGCGGCCTGCGCCGATGCCTGCGTGCAGCTGCTGGCGAGCGACGGCGCATCCTGGCGCGGCAAGGTGATGGAACTGCACGGATGACCGTTCTCTCGGCCGCGCTGCTGCTGTTCCTGATCCTGGACCCGCTGGGCAACATCCCGGTGTTCCTCAGCCTGCTCAAGCCGCTGCCGGCCAAGCGCCAGAGCGTGGTGCTGCGGCGCGAGCTGCTGATCGCGCTGGCGGTGCTGATGGCTTTCCTGTGGGGCGGCAAGTACGCGCTGGAACTGATGCACCTGCGCCAGGAATCGGTCGCCATCGCCGGCGGCATCGTGCTGTTCCTGATCGGTATCCGTATGATCTTTCCCCGGCCGGAAGGATTGATGGGGGCGGTGCCGGACGGGGAGCCCTTCATCGTGCCGATGGCGATACCGCTGGTGGCCGGGCCGTCGGGGATGGCGGCGGTCATGTTGATGGGCAGCAACGAGCCGGACCGGCTGGGGGAGTGGAGCCTGGCACTGCTGCTGGCCTGGGGGGCGACGGCGGCGATCCTGATGTCGGCCACGCTGCTCTACAGGCTGCTGGGGGCACGCGCGCTGACGGCGCTGGAGCGCCTGATGGGCATGCTGCTTGTCGCGATTTCCGTACAGATGTTGCTGGACGGTGTCGCCACCTATCTGGCGTCGATTCCGTAAGTCGTTGATTCGATTGTTCCGGTTTTGCTGCACTGCAAGAACGCTGTCTTGCTACGGTCATATTTGCCGCTTACCGTGTTAACCTTATCTTAACCGTTGCGTATGTAACCGCCGCGGAAGGTACCCCCAGATTCAAGCCGATCAGGCGCCCGGTGGCCCCGGGGCTGATGGATCGCGTTTTTTTCCCAATCGCCAACTCGTATCGAGGCTACCCAGAATGAACCACCCTCGCATCCGGATGTCCAAGCTTGCCCTTGGTCTCGTTGCCGCTCTCGCGGCCGCGCCGGCTTTCGCCCAGAGCACTTCCGCCGGTGTCGGCGGCCAGGTCACCAGCAACGGCGGTTCGCCGGTGGCCGGTGCCGAAGTCACCATCACCCACGTCGAGTCGGGCACGGTCAGCCGCGCCACCACCGATGCGTCGGGTCGTTACGTCGCGCGCGGCCTGCGCGTGGGTGGTCCGTACACCATCACCATCACCAAGCCGGGTGAAGGCACCAAGACGGAAGAGGGTGTCTACCTCGACCTGAACAAGGTCAGCAGTGTCGATGCGCAGCTGGGGCAGGCGGATGCCGTCACCCTGGGCGACATCACCGTGGTCGCCTCGCGCGAAGCGATGGCCGTCTTCAACCCGGACAACAAGGGCGTGGGTACCTCGGTCAGCGGCCGTCAGCTGGAACTGACGCCGCAGACCAACCGTTCGCTGGACGACGTCGCTCGCCTCGATCCGCGCATCGCCATTACCGATGCCGGCACCGGCCGCATCTCCGTGGCGGGCCTGAACAACCGCTACAACAACATCACCGTCGATGGCCTGGGCCAGAACGATCCGTTCGGTCTGAACAGCAACGGCATGCCCTACACCGGCTCGCCGATCTCGACCGACACCATTGCCGCCTACGACATCAAGGTCAGCGACTACGACGTGGCGCAGGACAGCATCGGCGCCAGCATCAATGCCGTCACCAAGTCCGGTACCAACGAGTTCCATGGTTCGGCCTACTACGTCTTCAAGAATGCCGACAACATGGTCGGCAAGAACCCGGTGACGGACCAGAAGTACACCAAGTTCGACAAGGACGAGACCAAGGGCTTCACCCTGGGCGGTCCGATCATCAAGGACAAGCTGTTCTTCTTCGGTTCGTTCGAAGAGCAGAACGTCACCGGCCTGGCGGGCGATGCGGTCAGCTCCGCGACGGTCGAAAGCGGCAAGGTCTCCAAGGCTGACATCGACGCGGTCATTGCCGCTGCCAAGGCCAAGGGCATGGAGCCGGGCAACTACAGCGGCGGCCTGGGCGTCGAGCTGAGCCTGAAGCGCTACCTGGGCAAGATCGACTGGAACATCAGCGACTACCACCGCGCCAGCCTGACCTACCAGCAGACCGAGGAAACCCTGCCGTCGCCGTACGACCAGGCTTCCAACTTCGTTATCTTCGACTCGCGCTGGTACACCAAGAACAGCACCACCAAGAACACCAGCCTGCAGCTGTTCAGTGACTGGTCCGACAACTTCAGCACCGAAGTCAAGGTCAGCCAGCAGAAGTTCGACCAGATTGCCGGCAACGCCTTCAACAATGGCCCGACCGTCAACATCGGTACCATCGGCTCCACGACCAGCCAGCAGTACAACAGCAGCCAAGGCGGCATCCGCTTCGGCGAAGACCGCAACCGCCACGAGAACGCGATCAATACGAAGAAGACCACCGCGTCGATCTTCGGTACCTGGTACGCGGGCGACCACACGGTGAAGATGGGCTTCGACTGGCTGAAGACCGAAGCGCTGAACCTGTATGGCCGTGACCTGCACGGCGTGTACAGCTACGACAGCGTTGCCGATTTCATCGCGGGCAACTACTACCGCTACGACGTGCGCCGTCCGGCCACCTACGATGCGGCGACCGGCACCTTCACGGTGACGGACGATGAAATGAGCACCGCCGCTGCGGTGAGCATGAGCCAGTTGAGCCCGTTCATCCAGGACACCTGGCAGGTCAACGACCAGCTTTCGTTGATGTACGGTCTTCGCGTCAACATCCCGAAGGGTGATGGCCAGCCGCCGGAAAAGCCGGGGTTCGAAGACACCTTCGGCTTCCCGAACAACTACAAGCTGGGCAGCAAGAACAAGGTGGTGATGCCGCGCTTCGCGTTCAACTACACCTTCGATACCCCGCGCTATTCGCAGTTGCGCGGTGGCGCCGGCCTGTTCCAGAGCGTGCCGCCCTACGTGTGGCTGGCCAACCCGTTCCAGAACAACGGCGTGAACGCGGTTGCCTTCTGTGCCTACCGGACCGCGGCCACGGTGTCCGGGTGCGTGAACACCATCGGCAACCCGGCGTTTGATCCCAGCTCCGATCCGCACAACCAGCCGATCCCGTCCACGATCACGGCCGCTGGCGGCGCACGTTCGCAGGTCGATGCGATCGACCCGGACTTCAAGATGCCGACCATGTGGAAGATCAGCCTGGGCTACGACGCCGAGCTGCCGTGGTGGGGGCTGATCGGTACCGCCGAGGTCCAGCATTTCCGTGCCAAGGATGCGGTGTTCTACAACGCGCTGAACATCGGTACCCCGAACGGCAAGCTGCTGGACGGTCGTGACAGCTATTGGGTCACCATGGGCGGCACCGCCAAGAACAACGGCATGCTCCCGGGCTATACCAACAACTCCACGGTGTTGACCAATACCGACGAGGGCAGGTCCACCGCCCTTACCTTTGCCTTGAACAAGCCGATGAGCAATGGCTGGTATGGCAATGTCAGCGTGACGTGGACGGATGCGACCGAGGTGGGCTCCGATACCTCGTCGCAGGCCTGGTCCAGCTACCAGTTCGTGTCGCGCCTGAACCCGAACGAGAACATCGCAAAGACCGCTACCCAGCAGATCCGCACCCAGCTCAAGGCTTCGCTGGGTTGGGAACATGCGTTCTTCGGCGACTACAAGACCAGCATTGCGGCTTACTACAATGGCCACAGCGGCCTGCCCTACACCTGGCTGATCAACGGCGACCTGAACGGCGATGGCGTCTTCCAGGATCCGGCGTACATTCCGTTGGTGAACGACCCGATCGTGAGCTATGGCACGGCCAGCCAGGCGCAGATCGATGCGTTCAATGCCTTCATCGACAGCAACCCCTACCTGGCCGCGCACCGGGGCAAGGTCGTCGAGCGCAACGGCGCCCGCGCACCGTGGGTCAACCAGATGGACGTGGGCATCCAGCAGGAACTGCCGGGGCTGTTCAAGAAGCACAAGTCCGTCATCCGCCTGGACATCTACAACTTCCTGAACCTGCTGAACAAGGATTGGGGCATCACCGAGATGGTTCCGGGTGGTTTCGATACCCGTTACCTGGCCTCGATGGGCAACTCGGTCCGTGCCGATGGCGGTTATGTCTACGACCTGGGCAAGCCCACGGCCACCAACCTGCTGCCGAACACCCAGCAGCTCGGGGTGTACGAATCCAACGCGGTTTTCCAGAACCGTACGGTTTCGCTGTGGTCGCTGCTCCTGACCGTGCGTTACGAGTTCTGATGACCTGACAGGTCAGTGCTGTACATGGAAACGGCCGGGGCAACCCGGCCGTTTTCTTTTTGATGGGGGCAGCGCTACATTCGACCAACTATGAAGTGGAACCGGTAATGGAAATGACGACGAAAGAAATGGTGGCGCGGGCGCTGCCGGTGCAGGACGCGCGGATCTACCCGCGCGGTGGTCTGGACGTGCTGTCGCGGGCGGAGGTGGCGCGCCTGCGCGACGCGTCCAGCGGCGGCATGCACGAACTGCTGCGGCGCTGCGCGCTGGCGGTGCTCACCAGCGGCAGCGCGTCGGACGACCCGCGCGCCGCGCGCGACCTCTATCCGGATTTCGACATCCAGGTCGCCCAGCAGGACCGCGGCGTCCGCATCGACCTGAGCAACGCCCCGGCGATGGCCTTCGTCGACGGCGAGATCATCCGCGGCATCGCCGAACTGCTGTTCTCCGTCGTGCGCGACCTGGCCTACATGGCCATCGAGCTTGGGCCGGAATACGCCTCGGACCTGGAAACGTCCGAAGGCATCACCAATGCAGTGTTCGGCGTGCTGCGCAACGCCCGCGTCCTGCAGCCCAGCGAGCCGAACCTGGTGGTGTGCTGGGGCGGCCATTCGATTTCCCGCGACGAATATCTGCATACCAAGCAGGTCGGCTACGAGCTGGGCCTGCGCGGCCTGGACATCTGCACCGGCTGCGGCCCGGGTGCGATGAAGGGGCCGATGAAGGGCGCGACGATCGCCCATGCCAAGCAGCGCAGGAACAACACGCGCTACATCGGCATCACCGAGCCGGGCATCATCGCCGCCGAGTCGCCGAACCCAATCGTCAACCACCTGGTGATCATGCCGGACATCGAGAAACGCCTGGAGGCGTTCGTCCGCATGGGCCACGGCATCATCGTCTTCCCGGGCGGCGTCGGTACCGCCGAGGAAATCCTGTACCTGCTGGGCATCCTGCTGCGCGATGAGAACAGGGCGCTGCCGTTCCCGCTGATCCTCAGCGGTCCGACCGTCGCTGCGCCCTATTTCGAGCAGATCGACCAGTTCATACGGCTGACGCTGGGCGAGGAAGCTGCCAACCGTTACGAGATCATCATCGGCGATCCGGTCGCCGTGGCCCGCCGCATGGCGCAGGGCATCAAGCGGGTGCGCGAGTACCGGCTGGCGCACAAGGATTCCTTCTTCTTCAACTGGTCGGTGGAAATCCCGAGGGAGTACCAGCAGCCGTTCGCGCCCACGCACGAGGCGATGGCGGCGCTTGATCTGCACCACGGACGCTCCGCGCCGGAACTGGCCGCCGATCTGCGACGCGCGTTCTCGGGCATCGTGGCCGGCAACGTCAAGGAGGACAGCATGCGGCGGATCGAGGAGTTCGGGCCGTTCAGGATCCACGGCGACCCGGGCATGATGCAGGCGCTGGACGCGTTGCTGCGCGCCTTCGTCGACCAGCGGCGCATGAAGATTTCCGGCGAGTACCATCCCTGCTATCAGGTCGTGACCTGAGCGGACAGGCGGTTTGAGCGTTGTACGGGCCCGGGCTGCGGCTACTGGGCCTGGATGGAAAGCGTGATGTCCGCCCGATACCGCCCGTTCTCGACGCGCGTTTCCACGCGCCCGCCCATCGCCTCCACCCGCTCGCGCACCGCGCGCAGTCCCAGGCCATGCCCGGGGTGGCCGGAGGAGGGGGGCGAGGGCAGATCATTGCTCACGCCGATTCGTACTTGCTTGTCATCGGATTCCACCGTGATGCAAAGCAGGCAGCCGGTGGTGGACGGTTCCACGCCATGGTGAATGGCATTTTCGACCAGGGGTTGGATCGACAAGGTGGGTACCGGCAAGTCGGGCAGCACCTCCGGCAACGCCCATTCGACCTGCATGCGCGAACCGAAGCGCAGTTGCTCTATTTCGGCATAGCGACGCGCCAACAACAATTCTTCATGGAGTGGAATCCGTTGCGGCCCGGCCAATGCCGCGCGGAAAAGGTCGGCCAGATCCAGCAGCAACTGTTCGGCCTTTTCCGGCTGCTGGTGCACCAGTGCGGCGCCGGTATTGAGCGTATTGAACAGGAAGTGCGGATGGATGCGCGCCTGCAGGGCATCCAGTTCGGCTTGCTTGGCGCGCAGGGCAAGCTGTCGGGCGTTCCAGTAGCTGCGGAAGATCGCGACGCCGATCAAGCCCACGGCCAGGGCAATGCCGCTGAACTGCAGCCACAGTGCGCGCCAGGCTTCGTGGGGCAGCAACAGTTGCTTGTGCAGCAGCAGCCATACCAGCGAGCACACGCCATTGCTCGTCACCAGCAAGGTGGCGAGCGTGAAGTAAGCCACCCCCAATGGACGCAGGTTGGCCAGCGAATGGCGCAACATGGCCAGCACGCCGAGGGTCAGCAGGCTGATCCACTGGACCAGCAGCGAGGTCAGGCCGAAATGTACCCAGCGGCTTCCATTGATCCCGGGGGCGAGCGCCAGAATCACCGCCAGCAGTTCCCCGCCCAGCACGATGGAAATGAGGGTGGAGGGATACCAGAGCGCTTCCAGTGGCGGACGGGCATGTGGGGCGGCGTCGCTGGGTGTCGGAGGTGGTGGAGACATGGGATGCGCCGTTGGTTGCGGGAATTCTGCCGCTTGTCGGCAGATGCTGGTGATTGCCTGGGGCGGCCGCTAGCGTACAGCCACCGAAATCGGGGATGGGGAATTCCATGCTGTGCATGAAAGGCGGCGCCAGCGGCGTGCGCGGCTTCACCTTGTTGGAGTTGATGGTGACCGTGGCCGTGTTGGCCATCGTGTCGGCCATTGCCATTCCCGGCTTTTCCGGGCTCATCAATCGTGACCGCCTGACCTCGCGGGCCAACGAACTGGTGGCCACGATTCAATATGCACGATCGGAGGCGGTGCGCCTCAATGGCCCGGTGATGCTGTGCCCATCCACGGATGGCACAAGCTGCTCCGGCGACGATTGGTCGCAACTCATCGTGCTGGCCGTCAGGAGCGATGAGGTACTTCGGCAGTTCTCCGGCAATGGCAAGGCCGCCATCGCCGCCGATGTCGATGACGTCACTTTCAGTGCCGATGGCCTGGCCCGCGACGGTGGCGGCCTGCTGGCCACGGCCAACATCACCGTATGCCTCGACACCACCAACCCGGCCGACAACCAGCGGGTGGTGCAACTGGCCAGCGGGTCCCGCGTTTCCGTCCAGCAGGCGTCCGGCGCCTGTCCCTGATTGCTGAACGAGGTGGTTCAGGTGAACAAGCACAACCCCCGCAGGCGCCGACAGTATGGCCGTCCGGTACAGGTGCGTGGCGTCAGCCTCATCGAGGTCATGATCTCCGTATTGGTCATGGCCATTGGCTTGCTGGGCATCGCTGCCATGCAAACGGTGGCCTTGCGCAACAGCCAGGGCTCGCTGGAGCGCAGTCAGGCGGTCATTTCGGCCTATGCGGCGCTGGATGCCATGCGTGCCAATCGTGCCCAGGCATTGTCCGGCGCTTACAACACCGGCGGTTTCATCTGCTCGGCAAGCGGTGCGGCCTCCCTGGCCGACACCGATACCACGGCCTGGATCAATGGTTGGCGCACCGCGCTGGGGCTGGATGCTGATGACGCGGATTCCGGTTGCGGCAGCATCAATTGCGACGCCGCCACGGGCGTTTGCGACATCGGCCTGCGCTGGGATGAAAGCCGCACCACCGATGCGGCTGCCGGGCAAAAGGTGGCCGGCAGCGCCACTCGGACTTTCTGGACCAAGGTGCAGCTATGACGGCGAAAACACGCATCCGCCGTGTGCATGGGCGCGCGCAGGCGGGCTTCAGCCTGATCGAATTGATGATCGCAATGTTGATCGGCTTGCTGGTGGTAGGCGCTGCCGTGGGCATCTTCCTTTCCAACCGGCAGGTCTATCGTGCCACCGAGGGAGTGGGCCGCCTGCAGGAAGGTACGCGAGTGGCTTTTGAGCTGATGTCGCGTGACCTGCGTGAAGCTGCCGCCAACCCCTGCGTCAACAATCTGCCCATCGCCAACGTGCTCAATGGCGCAGGCGGCAACTGGTGGAGCAACATCAACTCCTGGACAGACGCATTTCAAGGCTATGCCTCCGGCACGGCCGCCAACGGGCTGACCACCGGCAGTGGCAGCGGTCAGCGGATTGCCGGTACCGAGGCGCTGCAATTGTTCAGCGCGGACGACAACGTGGTTACCGTCAGTGCGCACGACACCGGCAGCGCCGTTTTTACCGTCAACGACAGCAGTCATGGCATCGTCGCTGGCGATCTGGCGCTGGTTTGCAACGGCAGGCAGGCCTCCATTTTCCAGGTTTCTTCGATTGGGGGTGGTGGCACCACCATCCTTCATGCAGCCGGTGCGGGTACGCCCGGCAACAGCACCATCAACCTCAATGTCAGTGGCGCCAAATTCGATTACAGCCCTGATGCCACGGCGGGCTCCGAGTCGGTGTCGGTCTTGGCCAAGCTGCGCGTCACGCGCTGGTACATCGGCAATGGCAGCAACGGGCCTTCGCTGTACCAACAGGTGGCTACCGCCAACGGTACCGTCACCGCGCAGGAAGTCGCGGAAGGCGTGTCCAATCTGAGTGTCCTGTATCTGGTCGAGGGCCAGACGGCCTACCAGGCTGCCGCAGCCGTGGGCAGCAACTGGGGCGACGTCACTTCGGCGCGCATTACCCTGACCCTGGCTGGCACCGACCGCGTGGGTGCAGGCGGCGAAACCATCCAGCGCCAGTTGATCCATGTCGTCAGCCTGCGGAACCGCAACCCATGAAGAGCATTCATTTCTCCGGGCGGCAACAGGGCGCTTCATTGCTCGTCGTGCTGATCCTGTTGTTGCTGATGACGATCATGGGCTTGGCCGTGCTGCGTGGAACCACGATGGAGGAGCGCATGACCGCCAATCTCTATGACCGCAGCCTGAGCTTCCAAGCTGCAGAGTCGGCATTGCGCCAGGGCGAGGCGCTGGCTCGGGCAACGGCGGTTGCAACCGTGCCTTCCAGCGGTTGCAGCAATGGCGTGTGCAGTGTGCCGGCGGCGACGGCAGCCGACCGCTGGCTGGATACCAGTTTCAATGGCTGGCGCAGCGCCAGCAATGATCTGGCCGACAGCAACACCCCAATGCCTGACGCCCGTTTCATCGTCGAATACATGGGCATGACCCCAACCTGGCCGGCCTGCGACCGCAAGGTTCCGGTCGACGCCCTGTGTCTGGCCCCGCGCTTCCGCATCACTGCCATCTCGGACGACGACGGCCGCGCCGTCGCACTGCTCCAGACCACCTATAACACCCAATGAGGGAACCTGCCATGTGCAAGCCTCAATCCAGATTCCAGCCGCCTTCCTTGCGCCAACGCGTGTTCGCGCGCGTCTTGCCCATGCTGGGCGCTTTCGCAGTATCCATGCTGGGGCTGCCGGTCAATGCGGCCATTACCCTGCCTACCGATCCGCTGACCACCGGTGTGAGGGTGCCGCCGAACGTCTTGTTCATCCTCGACAACTCGGGGTCGATGGCATACGCCTACATGCCAGACAGCGTGCGCAGGGTTGGCACGACCACGCCGAGTACGGCCACGCTTTCCTGTGGCAGCAACATGAACTCGACGAACATGACCTACCTCGGGTGTAACACCTATACCCGCAACGGGGTGTACTACAACCCGACTCTCGCCTATCAGCCATGGACGCAGGCCAATGGCACGCTGATGACCGGAGGGACCAGTTACAACAGCGCATACAGTGACAATACGTATGTCCCTTACAGCGGTACCGGCCCCACCGGTACAGGCACCATCACCACCACCAGCGGCACTACCGACCTGCAAGGCAGCGTGCAGACGTTCTACGTGCCCAAGTGCGTGGATACCGGCACCGGGGCTTCGACCTCCTGTCTGGATGCCAACACCACGGCCGGCGAAACCTACTACGCCACTGGTACCAACTATTACCGTTATCAGATATTGACCGATGGCAGCATTTATCGCAGTGAATACCTGGCATATACCAGCGCCAACACGCCGCCAACGGTGACCCCTGCTCCGGGAGGCGGGACGCTCGGAACCTGGAATGCGGGAAGTTCCGGAAATTACAGCAACACCTGGAATTTCGCGGTGCCGAGTGGTGCCACCAATCTGGTCATCAGGGCGTCCGGAGGGAGCGTCAGCGGCTCCAACCGAGGCGCTGACCTGTATGCCCGGTTCAACAATTCAAACGTCACCACGAGCCAGAATACCGCCAGCAGCACCAGCAACGGGAATTCCGAAACCATCAGCCAGGCGTCGCCGTCAGCTGGAACGTGGTATGTGCGCCTTTACGCGCAAACGAATTTCACCGGAACGGTGACGGTTACCTATTCCTACGACTATTCCACGACCAGCTATACCGGTGTCGCGGCGATGGGCTGCGACACCAGTACCGGCGCGACAACGTATGGCTGGCGAAACTGCACCCGAGCTACCCCGACTGGGCGCAGTGAAGCTTTGGAGCGCAGCAACTTCGCTACGTGGTATTCCTACCATCGCACCCGCTACAAGGCGGCCAAGGCTGGCGCCAGCGCAGCGTTTGCCGAGCTGGACATGGATGCCAACGTTCGTGTCGGTTTCCGTACCATCTGGAACGACACCAACATCCCCACCGCCAGCCGCATCTTGAACATGCCAAGTCCGGCGGTTCCGATTCCCGTTGCCTACAACAACGGTTTGTTCGTGGACACGGGTACCACCGCAAATCCCAAGGCCTACAACAACCGCACGCAGTGGTACAACCGCCTGTTCACGACCACCGGCAACAGCAGCACTCCGCTGCGCCAGGCTTTGACGGATGCCGGTACGTATTTCAGCGGCTCGACGGCCAATGGCCCCTATGGCCCGGAAAGTGGCGTCGACCAGTTGGCCTGCCGGCAGAACTTCACCATCCTGACCACCGACGGCTATTGGAACGAGACCTACAACAACAGCACCATCGGTAATGCCGACGCCAGCCCTGGCAGCACCATCACCGGCCCGACCGGCAACTACATCTATAGTCCGGCGGCTCCCTATACCGGCGGCCTGGCGTCGGACGGGACCCCGACGCTGGCTGACGTGGCCATGTATTACTGGCGCAACGACTTGCGTACGGATACGGGCATGGACAACATCGTGCCCACTTCGTCCAAGGACCCGGCGTTCTGGCAACACATGGTCACTTTCACCATCGGCCTGGGCCTGGTGGGGACGGTGGACCAGGAGAGCGTCGAGGCAGTGCTGGCCAATGGCAATGCCACGGTCAATGGCACGGCAGGCTGGCCGGCGCCGGTAAACAACAGCATTACCGCAGTGGACGACTTGCTGCATGCGGCGGTCAATGGCCGTGGCACCTACGTGGCGGCCAGCAATCCCACGGCATTCGCCTCGGGTCTGAAGGCCGCGCTGGCCGCAGTGACCGAACGCACCGGTTCGTTCTCCAACATCAGCGCCAATTCAGCTGCGCTTTCCACTGGCTCCAAACTGTTCCAGGCCAGTTACATTTCAGGCGTCTGGACGGGCGAAGTGGCGGCTTATCCGGTGACCAGCAGCGGCGCAAATAGTACCCCTACATGGAGGGGGTCGCAGGGTATCCCGGTCACCAACCGCAAACTGTTCACTTCCGATGGCACGCAGTTGCTGGCATTCCCGGATTCAGCCACGACGACGCAACTCACCGCTTTGACGCGTACCGGCGGCGCCAACAGCTATCCGGTCAGCGGTGCCGACAATGCCGCCTACCTGGCGGGGACCCGTACATTGGAAATCGCCAATGGCGGTACCTTGCGCAACCGTAACCATTTGCTGGGCGACGTGGTGGGTTCGTCTCCGGCTTATGTGGCCGAAACCGATACGCTGTACGTCGGGGCCAACGACGGCATGCTGCATGCTTTCAACGCCGGTACCGGAGCGGAATTGTTCGGCTTCATTCCCAGTGGAATCAACTGGAGCAAGCTCGGTAACCTGAGTCGCCCGGATTATGGCCACGATTTCTTCGTCGATGGCCCCGTGGTGGTGTCCACGCGTGCGCAGACGCCGGCCAAGAACATTCTGGTGGGTGCGCTGGGCAAGGGGGGCAAGGGGCTTTTCGCGCTGGATGTCACCACGCCCTCGAGTCCTGCGTTCAAATGGGAGGTGGATGGTTCGGATGCCGACATGGGGCTGGTGCAAAGCTCGCCGCTCATTGCCAAGGTCAAGATTGGCGCCGCCACCACCAACGTGTTGATCGTCAGCAATGGCGTCAATAGCAGCAACGGCAATGCCACCTTGTTCGTCTACGATCTGGACACGGGCGTGCTGATCAAGAAAATCCAGACGGGAGTGGGCTCATCGGTACAGGACGATGCCGATTCCAATGGCTTGCTGGCGCCGGTGGGCTGGGATTCCGACGGCAATGGTACGCTGGATTATGTCTATGCCGGCGACATGCTGGGCAACCTCTGGAAGTTCGACCTCAGCGCGAGCACCACTTCCAGTTGGGGCTATTCCAAGCTTTTCGCGGCCACCTACACCGATTCCAATGGCACGGTGGTGCGCCAGCCGATTACCGGCGGCCTGACCGTCGCAATGCACCCGACCACCTACAAGACGTGGCTGTTCTTCGGGACGGGGCGCCTGATGACCACGGGCGACATGGAAAATGCGGATGTGCAGAGCATGTACGGCATCATCGATGACGGCACCGCGCTGGTGCGCAACGGTACGGGGGCAAACCTGACCAAGCGCAGCGCGATTGTGGCAGGCACGCTCAACGGCAAATCGGTGCGCGCCTTTGAAAGCAACGCTCCGTTGCCCACGGATTCAAAGGGATGGTATCTGGACCTGCTGACTCCGCCGAGCAATGTGGCCGAAGGCGAGCGCATCGTCACCGCCGCTCAGCTGCTGGGCAGCGGGAAGAGGACGGTGCTGATAACCAGCAGCGTGATTCCAACCGCCAGCGCTTGCCAATCCGATGGTCGCGGTTACGTCAATGCACTGGATGCCTTCACCGGTACCAGCCTCGGTTCGCCGTTCTTCGATACGAATCACGATGGCAGTTTCGCCGATGAAGTGCTGACTGCTGCGGATGGAACGAAAGTGGCGGTGGGTTCGGTGGATCTGGGCGTGGGCATGCCGACCCTGTCGAATCTGATGTCGGGCGGCGGCAGCGGCAGTGGCGTCGCTACTCCTCCGGGCATGATGTGTCTGACGGGTTCCAACGGTCAGCTGGTGTGCGTACCTTATGACGACATCCGCAACCTTGGCCGTGTTTCCTGGCGTGAAATCAAGAGGGGAAATTGAGTCATGGCATTCATTGGCAACATGCGCATGCGACGAATGGCAGGGCAGCAGACGGGTTTCAGCCTGATCGAATTGATGATCGTGGTGGCCATCATCGCCATCATCGCAAGCGTTGCTTACCCCAGTTACCAGCGGTACGTCGTGAAGTCTCGCCGGGCGGCGGTGGAGGCGTGCTTGCTGCAGCATGCCCAGCTGATGGAGCGTCACTACACGACCCAGCTCACCTATGTGGGAGCGGCCGCGCCGACGTGCGAGGCCAACCTGGCCAACTTCTATGCGGTGGGATTCGACGGCGCAGTGGCGGCGCGCAGCTACAAGGTTCGCGCCGTCCCCACGAGCAGCCAGCCGGATGCGCGCTGCGGGACCTTGACCCTCGATGCCCAGGGTGTGCGTACCAAGAGTGGGTCGGGTACGTTGGCCGAGTGCTGGTGATCGACCATGGGGCGGGGCAGGTCATCCTGCTCCGCTTCCCGGTTGTTTTGGTGCCGTGGTGGTGAAAACATGGCGGCAACAAAAAAGGGCTTGCGAGTGATCGCAAGCCCTTGATGTTTTGGCGCCCGAAGTTGGACTCGAACCAACGACCCCCTGATTAACAGTCAAGTGCTCTAACCGGCTGAGCTATTCGGGCGGGGAGGCGCATTCTACGTAGTGTGGACAGAGGGCGCAAGCCCTTGGAATGGCATGTTTGGCAGGAAAGATGTCAGCCAGGACAACGGGTTGGCGAGCTGGGATGGGTGCTGCGCGCGCGACCGGCATTGTTGACGACCACGGTGCCGAGCAGTTCCCCTTTCCTGTTGCAGATGGAGATCGTCAGGTTGCTCCCGGTGCTGCGGCCATCTGGGAGATAGCGCACTTGCTTGCGCCCGGTGCTGCTGGTCAGCTTCAGATGGCGTGAGAGGGGGGTGTTGTCTGTGCTCACGATGTCCTCGGGGCGATCAGGGCGGCGGTTGCCGTCGCGGTCGAGGAACAGCAGCCAGCCGCCGCTCCAGTCGGTGTCCGCGTTGCAGGTGGTGCCATTGGTGGAGGGGCAGAACACGGCGGGGCTGTTGCGGGTGATGGCGCTCAGGCGGGCCGATGAAAGATGGGCGACCAGCGCGTTGGTGGCGCTGATGGCGCGCTGTCGTTCGATCAGCCCGGCCATGGGCGGGATCGCGATGGCAGCCAGGATGGACAGGATGATGGTGCCGGTCAGGAGTTCGATCAGGCTCATGCCTGCCTGATCGGCAGCGGGTGGCGTCCTTGCCATGGCTTCGGTTCCCCGGTTTGGTGTCGAGACTCGCGGGAATCGTCGTTGCCATGATCCCAAGGGGAAATCGGCCGCCATGACAGGGGGCCTGTAGGCATCCCCCTCAGCCGGCCGTCATCCGGGCGGTGGCTATACTTGCAGGTCCATACCGCGCGCGCCGCCATGTCCGACCGTTTCCAGCTCGTATCGCCCTATTCGCCGGCAGGCGACCAGCCGGCCGCCATCGAGAAGCTCGTCGCCAACTTCGAGGCGGGCGTCGCCAAGCAGACGCTGCTGGGCGTGACCGGCTCGGGCAAGACCTACACCATCGCCAACGTGGTGCAGCAGATCCAGCGGCCGACGCTGGTGATGGCGCCGAACAAGACGCTGGCGGCGCAGCTGTACGGCGAGTTCAAGTCGTTCTTCCCGCACAACGCGGTGGAGTACTTCGTCAGCTATTACGACTACTACCAGCCCGAGGCCTATGTGCCGGCGTCGGACACCTTCATCGAGAAGGACAGCTCGATCAACGAGCACATCGAGCAGATGCGCCTGGCCGCGACCAAAACCCTGCTGTCGCGGCCGGATGCCATCGTGGTCGCCACGGTGTCTGCGATCTACGGCCTCGGTGCGCCGGAGGACTACCTGTCGCTGCGCCTGATCCTCTCCAAGGGCGAGCGCATCGACCAGCGCGACCTGATCAACCATCTGACCCAGCTGCAGTACGCGCGCAACGAATACGAGCTGCAGCGCGGTACTTTCCGCGTGCGTGGCGAGGTGATCGACGTGTTCCCCGCCGAATCGGACAGCGAGGCGGTGCGCATCGAGCTGTTCGACGGCGAGGTCGAACAGCTGAGCATGTTCGATCCGCTCACCGGCGAAAGCCTGCGCAGGATGCAGCGCTACACGATCTATCCGAAGACCCATTACGCGACCACGCGCGAGCGGGTGCTGGCGGCGATCGAGACGATCAAGGCCGAGCTGAAGGAGCGGTTGGAGCTGCTGTACGCGCAGAACAAGCTGGTAGAGGCGCAGCGACTGGCGCAACGCACCCAGTTCGACCTGGAGATGATGGCCGAGGTCGGCTACTGCAGCGGCATCGAGAACTACTCGCGGCACCTCACCGGCAAGGCCGCCGGCGAGCCGCCGCCGACGCTGTTCGACTACCTGCCGCCGGATGCGCTGCTGGTGATCGACGAATCGCACGTGACCATCCCGCAGATCGGCGCGATGTACAAGGGCGACCGCTCGCGCAAGGAGACGCTGGTGGAGTTCGGTTTCCGCCTGCCGTCGGCGCTGGACAACCGCCCGCTGCGTTTCGAGGAGTGGGAGGCGCGCTCGCCGCGCAGCATCTACGTCTCGGCTACGCCGGGCCCCTATGAACTGCGCGAGTCGGGCGACGAGATCACCGAGCTGGTGGTGCGCCCGACCGGTCTGGTGGATCCGCAGGTCGAGATCCGCCCGGTGGGCACTCAGGTCGACGACCTGATGTCCGAGTGCCGCGAACGCATCAAGATGGGCGACCGCGTGCTGGTCACCACCCTGACCAAGCGCATGGCCGAGAACCTCACCGAGTACCTCGGCGAGCACGGCATCCGCGTGCGCTACCTGCACTCGGACGTGGACACGGTCGAGCGCGTGGAGATCATCCGCGACCTGCGCCTGGGCAAGTTCGACGTGCTGGTCGGCATCAACCTGCTGCGCGAGGGCCTGGACATGCCCGAGGTCTCGCTGGTGGCGATCCTCGACGCGGACAAGGAAGGCTTCCTGCGCTCCACTGGCTCGCTGATCCAGACCATCGGCCGGGCCGCGCGCAACCTGCGCGGCAAGGCGATCCTCTACGCCGACAGGATCACGCGTTCGATGCAGGCGGCGATCGACGAGACCGATCGCCGCCGCCAGAAGCAGGTGGAGTACAACGAGGCGCATGGCATCGTGCCCAAGTCGGTGGCGCGGCCGATCACCGACATCCTCGAAGGCGCGCACGAGGAGGGGGCGGCCAGGTCCGGCGGCAAGGGCAAGGCCCGTCGCCTGGCCGAGCCCGCGGCCGACTACCTGCCGCTCGATCCGGCCCAGGCCGCCGCCCGCATCAAGGCGCTGGAGCAGCAGATGTACCAGCATGCGCGCGATCTGGAATTCGAAGAGGCGGCGCGGGTGCGCGACCAGATCCATCGCCTGAAGGAGGCCAGCCTCGGCTGAGGTGGCGTTGCTTCGAGGGAGCGGCGGCATCGCCACGGATGGCCGCTGTCCGGGGATCGAGCGTGCGGGGATGGGCGATGTGAAGATTTTTCCAGAAACCTGTTGCTCTCTCCGGATCGCTGGAATAAGATACGCGCCCTCGCAACGAGCAATTGATTGCGACGCGAAGGGCGGTTAGCTCAGCGGTAGAGCACTACCTTGACATGGTAGGGGTCACAGGTTCGAACCCTGTACCGCCCACCACTCCAGTGCGGAGTGGATCAATGACCCGGCCCACAGGCCGGGTTTTTTGTGCCTGTCGATCTGGCCGGCATCTGCTGATCGCATCGGCAGGCGATGCCCCGGGCCGCTCCCGGCGGCTTTGGAGCTTGCCTCTTGATGATTGTTCGAGTCATCGCAGCGGGCATTGCCTGGTGGCGCCGTCGGCGCATCAACACTGCTCGCGCCGGCCTGCTCCTGCGGCGCCGGCGGGTGGAGGCGAAACGGCCGCGATTGGTTTACCATCGCGTCCAGACCTCCTGCCGGAAAAGGTGGCCCGCGGAAACGCCGGCCGAGCGTGCGACATGAGCACTACCCTCTCCTGACGTCCGAATCCCGCCACGGCCCTGCAGCAGGCGCCTTCGTGGCGCTTTTTTATTGCCCCAGTTCCCCCGAAGCGCGCACCGCATCGCGCGCTCCGCGACCCGCCGCGACCGGCGGGCCATGACCCAGGTGAAGCCATGATCAACATCACTCTCCCCGACGGCAGCGTCCGTCAGTTCGAAAACCCGGTCAGCGTCATGGACGTTGCCCAGTCCATCGGCGCCGGCCTGGCCAAGGCCACCATCGCCGGTGCCGTGGACGGTGTGCTGGTCGATGCCAGCGACGTCATCGACCGCGACGCCAGCCTGCGCATCATCACCGCCAAGGACGAGGAGGGCGTGGAGATCATCCGCCACTCGTGCGCCCACCTGGTCGGCCACGCGGTCAAGCAGCTGTATCCGGACGTGAAGATGGTCATCGGCCCGGTCATCGCCGAGGGCTTCTATTACGACATCTACTCCGAGCGCCCGTTCACGCCGGAGGACATGGCCGCGATCGAGACGCGCATGGGCGAGCTGATCGCGCAGGACTACGACGTCATCAAGAAGATGACGCCGCGCGCGGAGGTCGTCGAGATCTTCAAGGCCCGGGGCGAGGACTACAAGCTGCGCCTGATCGAGGACATGTCCGACGACATCCAGGCCATGGGCATGTACTACCACCAGGAATACGTGGACATGTGCCGCGGTCCGCACGTGCCGAACACGCGCTTCCTCAAGGCGTTCAAGCTGACCCGCATCTCCGGCGCCTACTGGCGCGGCGACGCCAAGAACGAGCAGCTTCAGCGCATCTACGGCACCGCCTGGGCCGACAAGAAGCAGCTCGATGCCTACATCAAGCGCATCGAGGAAGCCGAGATGCGCGACCACCGCCGCATCGGCAGGCAGCAGGACCTGTTCCACCTGCAGGAAGAGGCGCCGGGCCTGGTGTTCTGGCACCCGAAGGGCTGGTCGCTGTGGCAGGTGGTCGAGCAGTACATGCGCCGCGTGTACCGCACCACCGGCTACGGTGAAGTGCGCTGCCCGCAGATTCTCGACGTCGAGCTGTGGAAGAAGTCCGGCCACTGGGACAACTACCAGGACAACATGTTCTTCACCGAGTCCGAGAAGCGCACCTATGCGTTGAAGCCGATGAACTGCCCCGGCCACGTCCAGGTGTTCAACCAGGGCCTGCACAGCTACCGCGACCTGCCGATCCGCTACGGCGAGTTCGGCGCCTGCCACCGCAACGAGCCGTCCGGCGCGCTGCACGGCATTCTGCGCGTGCGCGGCTTCACCCAGGACGACGGTCATGTGTTCTGCACGCCGGAGCAGGTCGAATCCGAAGTGCGCTCCTTCCACGAGCAGGCGCTGAAGGTCTATGCGGACTTCGGTTTCGAGGACATCCAGATCAAGATCGCGCTGCGCCCGGAATCCCGCCTCGGCGACGATGCCACGTGGGACAAGGCCGAGGATGCGCTGCGTTCGGCGCTGCGCGCGTCGGGCGTGGAGTGGCAGGAACTGCCGGGCGAGGGCGCCTTCTACGGCCCGAAGATCGAGTACCACCTGAAGGACGCCATCGGCCGCACCTGGCAGCTGGGCACGATGCAGGTGGATTTCATGATGCCGGGCCGCCTCGGCGCCGAATACGTCGACGAAAACAGCCAGAAGCGGCATCCGGTGATGCTGCACCGGGCCATCGTCGGCTCGATGGAGCGCTTCATCGGCATCCTGATCGAGCACCATGCCGGCGCTTTCCCGACCTGGCTGGCGCCGGTGCAGGTGGTGGTGGCCAATATCACCGACGCCCAGGCTGAATACGTTCAGCAGGTGCGCAAAACCCTTGCGGAACAAGGCTTCCGGGTTGCCGCCGATTTGCGGAACGAGAAGATCGGCTATAAGATTCGCGAGCATACCCTGCAGCGCGTGCCGTACCTGCTGGTTGTCGGCGACCGCGAGAAGGAGAACGGCGCGGTCGCGGTACGCACCCGTTCGGGCGAGGATCTGGGCAGCATGTCGCTCCAGGCCTTCATCGAACGCCTGCAGGCGGAACACAGGCAGTAAGCATCCAGCCCCGGCCCCCGCGGACGCTCCGTCGGGGCCGGTTCGATTCCATCCGGAGATTGCAATATCAGTACCCCTGACACCAAGCAGAATCGTCGCAACCACGAAATCCGTGTGCCGCGCGTGCGCGTGATCGGCAGCGACGGCGAAATGATCGGCGTGTTGTCGCGCGACGAAGCGCTGTCGATGGCCGAGGACGAGGGCCTGGACCTGGTCGAGATCCAGCCGCAGGCCGATCCGCCGGTCTGCAAGATCATGGACTTCGGCAAGTTCAAGTTCGAGCAGCAGAAGAAGGCCAACGAGGCCAAGAAGAAGAGCAAGCAGGTCGAGATCAAGGAAGTGAAGTTCCGTCCGGTCACGGACGAGGGCGACTACCAGATCAAGCTGCGCAAGATGCGCGCCTTCCTCGAGGAGGGCGACAAGGTCAAGGTCAACATCCGCTTCCGTGGCCGCGAAATGAGCCACCAGGAGCTGGGTCGCGAGATGGCCGGCCGCATCGAGGCGGACTTGGGCGAGGACATCGTGATCGAATCGCGCCCGCGCCTGGAAGGCCGGCAGATGGTCATGATGATCGCGCCGAAGAAGAAGTAAGCCCGCCGCGGCCCAGGCCGCCGCCGCACACGGGACGGGGAGGGGCTTCGGGCCGGCTCCCCGTTCCGCATTCATGCGCCGTGGATGGCCTGGACGCCCGCGATTGCAAGTGCCTGGATCCGCAGGCATAATGGGCGGCCCGGTTCGCCGGGTTTGTTGTTTGCATCAACTAACAGGACCTGCCTGCCTCCATTCGGGAGTGCGGGCTTCAAACAGGCACGGGCAAGGATGGAAAGCGTGCTTCATGCGCTTCGCGACGCAGTCGCAAAGCCAGTGAGGCGCCGCCCAGCCAGTAAAAAGAGACCATCAAGGACATAGCAATGCCCAAGATCAAGACCAACCGGGCGGCGGCCAAGCGTTTCCGCAAGACCGCTTCCGGCAAGTACAAGGCTGGCCACGCCAACCGTAGCCACATCCTCACCAAGAAGGCGACCAAGCGGAAGCGTAACCTGCGTCAGACGAATTACGTCCGCGCGGAAGACGCAGGCCGTCTGGACCGCATGCTGCCCTACCTCTGAGGAACTGAACCATGGCACGAGTCAAGCGTGGTGTGCAGGCGCGCCGCCGCCACAAGAAGATCATCAGCCAGGCGAAGGGCTACTACAATGCCCGCCGCAAGGTTTTCCGCGTCGCCAAGCAGGCGGTCATCAAGGCGCAGCAGTACGCCTACATCGGCCGCAAGCAGAAGAAGCGCAATTTCCGTTCGCTGTGGATCACCCGCATCAATGCGGCTGCCCGCATCAACGGCATGAGCTACAGCCGTTTCATGAACGGCCTGCTCAAGGCCGGCATCACCCTGGACCGCAAGGTGCTGGCGGACATCGCCGTGCACGATGCGGCCGGTTTTGCCGCGCTGGCCGAGAAGGCCAAGGGCGCGCTGGCGGCATAAGTCCTTCCCCCGTCGGCGCGGTTCACCCGCGGCGATGGTGAATGAGACAATGCATGGGGAAGGGCGCAAGTCCTTCCCCATTTCTTTTTCCGATTCAGCATCAAAGCCTTGCTGCTCCCTTCTCCTTCGGGAGAAGGTGCCCGAAGAGCGGATGAGGGGGATCGGAGTCTCCGTGATGTCCGAGCCATCGGGACTCCATTGCCCCTCACCCCAGCCTCTCTCCCGACGGGAGAGGGGCTTTGGTTCCGCCGGGAATGTGATGAGGCAAACCGATCCCGAGGTTCCGTCGATCCATGAGTGACATCCAATCCCTGACTGCACAGGCGCTGGCCGACGTGGCCGCGGCGCAGAATCCGGAAACGCTGGAAAACCTGCGCGTGGCGCTGCTGGGCAAGAGCGGCAGCATCACCGCGCAGCTCAAGCAGCTGGGCGCACTGCCGGCCGAGGCGCGCAAGGCGGCCGGCGAGGCGATCAACCGCGCGCGCGACGAGGTGTCCGGTGCCCTGGGCGAACGCAAGGCGCTGCTGGAAAACGCGGCCCTGGACGCGCGCCTGGCGTCCGAGCGCATCGACGTCACCCTGCCGGGACGCGATGGCGGGCGCGGCGGCCTGCATCCGGTCACGCGCACGCTGGAGCGCATCACCGAGATCTTCGGCCGCCTCGGCTACGAGCTCTCCGAGGGCCCGGAGATCGAGGACGACTGGCACAACTTCGAGGCGCTGAACTTCCCGCCGCACCACCCGGCGCGCGCGATGCACGACACCTTCTACTTCGGCGACGGCCGCCTGCTGCGCACGCATACCTCGGGCGTGCAGGTGCGCTACATGGACGACCACCGTCCGCCGCTGCGCATGATCGCCGCCGGCAAGGTCTACCGCAGCGACAGCGACCAGACCCACTCGCCGATGTTCCACCAGGTCGAAGGCCTGCTGGTGGACGAGCATTCCACCTTCGCCGACCTCAAGGGCACGCTGAGCGAGTTCGTGCGCGCGTTCTTCGAGCGCGACTTCGAGATGCGCTTCCGCCCGAGCTACTTCCCGTTCGTGGAGCCGGGTGCGGAAGTGGACATCGCCTGGCAGCAGCCCGACGGCAGCACCCGCTGGCTGGAGGTGCTGGGCTGCGGCATGGTGCACCCGAACGTGCTGCGCAACTGCGGCATCGATCCGGAGCTCTACACCGGCTTCGCCTTCGGGCTGGGCGTGGAGCGCTTCGCGATGCTGCGCTATGGCGTGAACGACCTGCGCGCGTTCTTCGACAACGACGTGCGGTTCCTGCGCCAGTTCGCGTAAGGCGCGCTGCGTCGGCAGGTTTTCCCAGGCATACACACGGCGGGCGATGCAGGCCCGCACAACGGATCGAGCAACGATGAAATTCTCCGAAAGCTGGCTGCGCAGCCATGTCCCCACCGAGGCCTCGCGCGACGAACTGAGCGCGGTGCTGACCGCCATCGGCCTGGAAGTCGAGGACGTCGCCGCCCTGGGCGATGGCCTGCAGCACGTGGTGGTGGCGCGCATCGTCGAAGCGGCGCGCCACCCGGAGGCCGACCGCCTGCAGGTGTGCCGGGTCGATGCCGGGCAGGGCGAGCTGCTGCAGATCGTCTGCGGCGCGCCGAACGCGCGCCCGGGCCTGGTCGCGCCGCTGGCCATGGTCGGCGCGCAGATCGGCGAGCTGAAGATCAAGCCGGCCAAGCTGCGTGGGGTGGAATCCAACGGCATGCTGTGTTCGGCCAGGGAGCTCGGCCTGGACAGCGATGCTTCCGGCCTGCTGGAGCTGCCGGACGACGCGCCGGTCGGGATGCCGCTGGTCGAGTACCTGGGCCTGCCGGACGCCAGCATCGAGATCAAGCTCACCCCGAACCGCGCCGACTGCTTCAGCGTGCGCGGCATCGCCTTCGACGTCGCCGCCGCCACCCGCAGCGAGGTGAAGCCGTTCGCCGCCGAAGCCGTGCCGGCGCAGGGCGCGCGCGAGCTGTCCATCGCGCTGGATGCCGGCGCCGAAGCGCCGCGCTACCTCGGCCGCGTGATCGAGGGCGTGGACGCGGCGGCCGCCACGCCGCTGTGGATGGCCGAGCGGCTGCGCCGCAGCGGCGTACGCCCGGTGTCGCTGCTGGTGGACATCACCCAGTACGTGATGCTGGAACTCGGCCAGCCGATGCATGCCTACGACCTGGACACGCTCACGGGCGGGATCGGCGTGCGCCGTTCGCGCGCCGGCGAAACCCTCAAGCTGCTCGATGGCCGCGATGCCGTGCTGGACGACAGCTTCGTGCTGATCACCGACGCCGACCGCCCGGTCGGCCTGGCCGGCCTGATGGGCGGCTACGACACCCGCGTCACCGACGCCACCCGCAATGTGTTCCTGGAGGCCGCGCATTTCGCGCCGGCCGCGATCATGGGCCGTGGCCGCAAGCTGGGCCTGCACACCGATGCCGGCCACCGCTTCGAGCGCGGCGTCGATCCGCAGCTGCCGCGCACGGCGATCGAATACGCCACCGGCCTGGTGCTGGAGCTGGCCGGCGGCACGCCGTCGCCGGTCACCGAGGCGCTGCGCGAGGCCGACCTGCCGGTGGCGGCGACGATCCTGCTGCGGCGTGCGCGCATCGCGCGCGTGCTGGGCATCCACATCGACGATGCCGAGGTCGAGCGCATCCTGCGCGCGCTGGGCATGGTGGTCGCGCCGGTGGCCGAGGGCTGGAACGTGACCGCGCCGAGCCGCCGCTTCGACATCGCCATCGAAGAGGATCTGATCGAGGAGCTGGCGCGCATCCACGGCTACGAGCGGATCCCGACCACCTTGCCGGGCGGCGCGGCGCGCATCGCGATGCCGAGCGAAACCCGCCTGGACGACCTGAGCGTGCGCCGCCAGCTGGTGGCGCGCGACATGCTGGAAACCATCAACTACGCCTTCGTCGATGCCCAGCTGCTGGACCAGTGGCAGCTGGACGATGGTCGCGTGGCACTGGCCAACCCGCTGTCGGCGGAACTGGCGGTGATGCGGCCGATGCTGCTGCCGGGGCTGGTGGCGACGCTGGGCCGCAATGTCGCGCGCCAGGCCGGGCGCGTGCGCCTGTTCGAGCTGGGCCGCGTGTTCGCGCAGGCCGGCGAGGCCGGGCAGGCGCCGCGCGAAACCGTGCGCGTGGCCGCCGCGGTGTGCGGCGATGCGGCGGCGCTGCAATGGGGCGAGAAGGCGCGCAAGGTCGATTTCCACGACCTGAAGGGCGACCTGCAATCGCTGGCCGCCGCTTCCGGCGCGCAGCTGGAATTCCGCGTGGCGCAGCATCCGTTCGCGCATCCGGCGCGTTCGGCCGACGTCTGGCGCGACGGCCGGCGCATCGGCTGGATCGGCCAGCTGCATCCGCGCCTGGCCGCAATGATCGACATCGACGTGGAAGTGCTGGCCTTCGAACTGGACCTGGAGCCGCTGGCGGCGCGCGCCCTGCCGCGCGCCGGCGAGCTGTCGCGGTTCCCGGCGGTGCGCCGCGACCTGGCCCTGATGGTGGCCGAACCGGTCGAGTGGGAAGCGCTGTCGGCGACGATCCGCCAGGCGGCGGGCGCCCTGCTGCGCGAGATCGTGCTGTTCGACCGCTACGTCGGCCAGGGGGTCGAACCCGGTTTCAAGAGTCTGGCTATGGGCTTGATTTTGCAGGACACCTCGCGCACTCTGACGGACCGCGACGTGGACGCCGTGGTCGCCTCCGTGGTGGCCGCCGTCGAGCGCGAGCACGGCGCCAGGATCCGGGGTTGAAGCGGAAGTAACAGGGAACAGGCATGGCATTGACCAAGGCGGAGATGGCCGACCGGTTGTTCGACGAGGTCGGCTTGAACAAGCGCGAAGCCAAGGAGTTCGTCGACGCGTTCTTCGACGTGCTGCGCGATGCCCTGGAACAGGGACGCCAGGTGAAGCTCTCCGGTTTCGGCAATTTCGACCTGCGGCGCAAGAACCAGCGCCCGGGCCGCAATCCCAAGACCGGGGAGGAGATTCCGATTTCCGCCCGCACGGTGGTCACCTTCCGTCCGGGCCAGAAGCTCAAGGAGCGGGTGGAGGCATATGCTGGATCCGGGCAGTAACCGCGAACTTCCGCCGATTCCGGCCAAGCGCTACTTCACCATCGGTGAGGTCAGCGAGCTGTGCGACGTCAAGCCGCAC
>JAEWOJ010000216.1 GCA_023399815.1 Pseudomonadota bacterium
TGGGGCGATGGGGCCATACGAAGGAATGCCTGGCCCAGTCTGAAATTTGTCGAGAGCATCAGGTTGCACGGCGAGGAGTGCAGAGAAGAATCGCGTGGCCTTTGTGTACGCAATGAGCGCAAGCAACACAGCGAAAACAATCAGAAGGGACACCACGATTGCCATGTTCTTTCCAGTGGGGCCTAACGCCTGAGTTAAGCCGCGCCGTGAAGCGGCGTCGGCTTGAATGAATTGTTAGGCGGGTGCCGACATTGGTTGACGCCGCCCACCGAAACCGCTACGTTGACCACAGGTGCTGAACACACCTCTACTAGCGGACTGACCGTACCCGAAAGCTCGCGGTTTTTTGTGCCTGTAGTTTACGACTATGGCCGGGTAGCGCGTAGCCATACAAGACCCGAGAGGGGAAAGCTGCGGGCCGTCTAGTAGCGGTGTTCAAGTACCCGGCCGCTCCTCTGAACAGGGAGCATGTTGAACAAACTACTAGGAGGCCATCATGGCTGCTCAAGCTCGAACTCTCCCCGCTCGTCGTTTACTTACCGTCTGCTACAGTCCATACGCCCTCAAGCGCGAGCACCGGCCACCGCCGCCGGCTGTTCCTTCCCTACGTCTGCGCGGTCATTGGCTACGACAAGCAGGCTTCGCCGTAGGCCAAAAGGTGCGCATCCACATTGCTGATGGATGCATCACGATCATCCCGAACCCTGAAAGCTGATCTACACAGGCGGGTGGAAGAGGCATGCTTTTTCACCCGCCTAACGCTTGAATTAAGCCGCGCCGCGAAGCGGCGTCGGCTTGAATGAATTGTTAGGCACCCACGCGACGAATTGTTGGCGGGTGCTCCGAGGCGACATCAATGACATGGTCTGAACAAATGATCCCATAGTGCACAAAAGGGCCGGGGTAGTCAGCACTGGCGAAAGTCCCAGAAGAGACAAAGTCAAGGAACTTGGATTGTGTGTAAGTGCGGAAGGCACTACCCAGCCATTCCTCATCTTTGTCCCAGGAGCAGTAAGACTCGTTGCGAATGGAGTAGCTGATATAGGTATCCCATAAAAATTCAAACCACCTTGAGGCATCTGTTACCTCGACAGGGCGAACATCTGGTATTTGTGCATCACCGATCGTCAGTGTCTCAGTGCGATCAGAAACGATGCCCTCACTCAGGACGAGGCGAAGTCCATTGGCGTGTGGCTCGGAGATTGACTCCAAGTAAAGGTAGCCGCAGCTATTTAGTTCTTCAGTAGCAGATTGATCTTTCAAGGGTGCCTAACGCCTGAATTAAGCCGCGCCGCGGAGCGGCGTCGGCTTGAATGAATTGTTAGGCGGTGGTGCCAGAAGGTGGTGAACCATGGGCTATGCTCCCCAGCACTGCCGCCGCGAGCCGAGCATGCCACAGATAGCGGGTGCGAGGCTTGCCCGAGGTGCTTGCCGCTGGATGTAGCCGAAGCCGAAGGCAACGAGCGCAGCGGAGTGATGAAGCGAAAGGGCGAAGCGGCGAGCGGTCCGATGGTGGTGGACGTGGGGACGGTGATCCGGAGCCGACCGCCGAAGCGCCAAGATGCTTGCCGAAGAAGGCAGCCGCGCCGCACGTACGGCACTACCGCCTAACGCCTGAATTAAGCCGACGGGCGAAGCCCGTTCGGCTTGAATGAATTGTTAGCGCTCGTGCCCGGATCCGGAAGCGCCTGCCTTAACGAGAAAAGCATACTGTCCCCAGAAATGACTTTACGGATGCTGTTGTCGCTTAGGTAGCAGTTGTCGGAAACACGGATTTGCCGACCGCCGTAACTATAGACAAGCTCCACTCCAGGTTGGGCGCGGATCAGGCAATCCTCCTGTCCGGACAAGCACTTGATAGGACGCGCAGCGCGCAGATGATCGAGTACAGGCCGCATGAAGTTGTGGCAGTTGGCGCCGCATGCGCGATACACGCGAATCGTAGATTGAGCGGCCACCTCGTCTGGTGTGAAGTTCCAGTTCTCTGTCCTGGATAGGAAGTAGAACTCCACGGCCTTTACTGAACGAAGCTTGGTCTCAACAGATATTGCGATCTGATCGGCGGGCGCCGGCGCGGCCGAGCAGCCGGCTATCGGTGTGACGGCAGCGACAGAGACTAAAAGTACGGCGGATAGAAGACGGGTCGACATGATCCTACTAGAGCGCTAACGCCTGAATTAAGCCGACCCGCGGAGCGGGTTCGGCTTGAATGAATTGTTAGGCGGCAACCTGTGCTTGGTAGTCACGCCAATCTGTAAGAACGGATGCTGCCTCATCTGAACGCTCCTTGCGGCTCGGAAGTCCCATGCGGGTGGCGACAATCTGCTCCAAGTGTGCCGATATGTCAGCGTCCGAAGCTCCTGAGCGAAGAAGTGTAAAAACTGGCCCCACATAGCCATCGCACTCGTCGCGGGCCTGAGGTACGCCAGCGACACCGATTGGATCCCAGATGTAGTGCAAAATCTCGCCGACGATGCGCAGAAGCTCTTGGTCTTGAAGGTTGAGTTGATGCGTCATTGCCGCCTAACGCCTGAATTAAGCCGACCGGCGAAGCCGGTTCGGCTTGAATGAATTGTTAGGCACCGGCCACGCCCTAGCAAGTCCAGTAAACCTTGTTGACCAGATCAACAGTCTCGGGGCCGTTACTACAGCCGCCTACGTCTGAGACGGACTTGTCTGAAGCTTCATGGCCGATGATCCATTGCTGCGATGCGGCATGCCACATAAGTTGCCCCTCTGCGAGGGTACCTGCTGGAAATGGGTCAGAAGCCGTTGGGTTGACGACGACAATATGTGAGCCGGAGATCGTAACTTGGAGCTTGATGCTTGGAATCGTGGGATGCTCGGCGAAACGATGCTGGAACACGTATTGACCGGGCGCAAGCGGGATGGCCGGAACGCTTGCCGCCGAACACGCAGAGACCAGTATTGTCACCGCTATCAGAACGAGTGGATGTTTCATCCGGTGCCTAACGCCTGAATTAAGCCGCGCCGCGAAGCGGCGTCGGCTTGAATGAATTGTTAGGTGCGCACTCCGGGAGGCGCAATGCCTCAGGGATGCCCTCCATGAGCCTGCGGAGTTTTGAGAGCGAGATGGGGCGTTGCCCATTACGCTGCATTGCACCTGCGGCTTCCCAAACAGGCGCGCCTGGGCCGTTATAGACCTCGGAGGACTCGCCAAGCTTGGAAATGTGCAAAACAATCAAGTGGTTGGGCTGTTCGCGGAGCGCAACAGAGGAACCTTGCGTAGCCTTGATCTCAACGAGCGCGCCAGAGGCCGAGCGAGCATCATGCCCTTGCGCGGAGTGAGGTAATAGCTCAAGACCGTAGCGGTGTGCGGCAATGACCTCGCCGATGCTTCCGACCAGATGGCCGTCTGGCGTAAAACGGCGCCCCGGGAAAAGACGCTCCAATTGGGCTACCAGCTCGTAAAGCTGGCCGACCAAGGCGGGCACCTCTTCTATAGGGTGGCGTGGATCTGTCATGCGCACCTAACGCCTGAATTAAGCCGCGCCGCGAAGTGGCGTCGGCTTGAATGAATTGTTAGATTGCACCCGCAACACCTGCAGGTGCCCTCTCTGGAAAACGCCAAGGCCGGAGTTTGTACCCAGACGCGAACAAGTGCCTGCGTGTTTGAGAGATGACCGATCTGGCGCGCTTGTCCGTGATACGCCGCTGGTGCGAGTAGGAAACATCAAGCACACCCTTACCATTGTCCGTAAGGGTGAACCCGAAGCCGGATCCATGATCTAGTAGCTTGAAAGAGCATTGGTAGGGAAGGAACGCACCGGCAAGCAATTCCTCGAATTCTTGAAGGGTCAGGTCAGGTCTTTCCGTAGCCACTGATTTCTCCTGTGCAATCTAACGCCTGAGTTAAGCCGCGCCGCGAAGCGGCGTCGGCTTGAATGAATTGTTAGGCGGCACCGTGATCCGCCTAGCCTGGCAATGGAACAAAGATGCGATAGGCGAACCCCGCGGCGCCCACCCCACAGAAAATAACTCGCCACCAGTAGCTATAAGGTTTGGTATTGCGATCAATGCGCGCTACCCACCAGTTGTCCAGCGCCACACCCGAGACTGCCTGGATCAAGAATAGCGGGCCAAACAACGAGAACCCAATGACAGCCCAGGAAGACTTGTATGCAGCGGGGGCGAATGCAAGCAGGAGCAAGCTGCCTAGACCAACCAGGAGACACAGCCAGAGAAAAGACTTGCCTCTTACAAGTTTCCCGAAATCTGTCATTGCTGCCTAACGCCTGAATTAAGCCGACGGGCGAAGCCCGTTCGGCTTGAATGAATTGTTAGGGCTGCCGCCCGCGAACCAAGAGTTGCTGGTTGGAATGTACAGCAGCACCAGGGCTAAGGTCTTGGCCGCTGCTACCAACCACCCAGCCACGTTGAGGTCAGTGATGTGGCTGACAACAGAGAGAAGGCTAAGAACCCCGAGAACGGTATAGACGGCACGAGCCAAACGCTTGCCGCGCAGGATCATTACGAGCAAAACCGCCAGCAAGGAATAGACCAACGCCAGGGTGCTGTAAGGCATCCACAAGGACACGCCCAAGGTGCGAGAGAGCAAGATCATTTGCCAAAGCCCAGCTGCATGCACCACCAGAAGTAAGGCGACCGAAAAGATGATGGGCTTTGGACAGTGGACGCGCATTGAACTATCTCGGCAGGCCTAACGCCTGAATTAAGCCGCGCCGCGAAGCGGCGTCGGCTTGAATGAATTGTTAGGCCTCATTGCCTGAAACCCGCCACCGTGAGAATACAGCCTGCAACTCCGCTGGCGTGACAGCAAGCCATT
>JAEWOJ010000052.1 GCA_023399815.1 Pseudomonadota bacterium
GGATGGAATCGCCGTTTATCTGGAAGAGCATGTTCTATCCGACAGAGCCGGCAGTGTGAGCATTTGATTGACCTGCAGGATCTGAAAATCCGTCTTTTGATGAGAAGCGATCACGCACGCTTTTCCATCGCTCAATATCGTTTCGCGTGTCCATGTGAGCACTTTTCCGGCAAGCGCTTCGTCCAAGCCGGCAGTCGGCTCATCAAGAAGAACCAGATCACCGGGAACCAGAACGGCCCGCAGCAGAGATGTTCTACGCTTCATTCCGCCGGAAAACCCCTCAATTTTTTGGTCCAGCTCTTTCTCCATGCCGAATGCACGGCAGCCGCGTTCTATGCTTTGATCGGGAATTCCTGCCAGGCGCAGGTTTTCCCGAAGTGTCAGTCTTTCGAATAGACGATCCTCTTGAAATTGCATTGCAATCCGAAGAGCCTTGTGTTCCCTTCTTTCCCCTGAGTCCGGCTGCGTAATTCCGGAAATCACTCTTAAAAGCGTCGTCTTACCGGTGCCGGAGGCTCCCGATAGACCTGTCCAATCGCCTCGCACAATTGCCATATGAAAATGCTCCAAAACCTTTTTTCCCGGAAAAGTAACTGTAATATCCCGCAAGGAAAGAATTGTCTCGCGATTTTGCCCGCCTGTTTCCGTACCAAATTGTTTTTTCCCGTTTTCGTGGTGATTTTGATACGAGCATTCCTTGACATCTTCTTCCGGTACCGCGGGAATGCTTTCCAAAGAATGAATCCATTTCTTCCATATTTTTGACCAAAGGCATTGAAAGAGCGCACTCAGCAAAACCACCCATACGGTCCACGCAAATAACATATCCATGTTGAGATATATTTTCGAATCATAAATTGCACCGCCGATAGACAGCTGTGCCATTCCGATCACTTCTGCCGCAAGCGCGGCCTTCCACCCCAGACCCATGGCTGTTCCCACACCTTCCCGGATATGCTCAGAAAGTGTCGGAAGATAGAGGGCGCGCCAACGCATCATGCCGGAAATGCGAAAAATCCGACACACCTCCACAAGCTTACCGTCGATTTGGCTCCAGCCGACATAGGCATGTCCATAGACGATGGGAAGCACGATCAAAAACGATATGAAAACCGAAACCATATGCGAGGAAAGCCAGAAAAGCGCAAGAACAATAAAGGAAGCTACCGGAACGGATTGCATCACCCGGAGCAGAGGATGAAAAAGCACCTCCACCTTATGCGACCTGGCCGCACCGATCCCTAATAAGGCTCCGAACAAGCTTCCGAGAGCAATTCCAAGAAAAGCATGAAAAACGGAATTCAAGGTGCGAATCAAAAAATCCCGCTCGTGGAGCATTTTTCCCATTGCATGAAGCACATCTCCGGGCATTGGTAGAAAATTTCGATACGGAAAAAAATACGCGATGATTGCCCACACAAATATCCAAAATGCAACTGTAAGGATTTTTTCTATCAGATGCGACTTTTCTCTTTTGATGTCCTGTTCCATAGCTTCTCATTTCTTGTCCGATATGTATGGCACAGAAAATCTCTGTGCCATATTTTTCTACTTTCCAATCCAATAAAAGTCATCCGCAGGCATTTGTCCGCCTACCGCCTTCGGATTTTGATCCGCAAGCACCTTCAGAAAACCGGAAAGCATTGTTTTCATCTTCTCTCCGCTATAGTAACGGATATTGCTCTTCGGGATGGCCTTTTCCGCTATGGCCTGCGGAACAATATCCAGCTTGCCGATATCCTCCGCCGCATCCTTCGGATCCTGATTGACCTCCCGGATCGACTCCTCATACTTCTTCAGAAATTTCTGAACGCGCTTGGTATCGGTCAATGCATCTTTTCTGCCGACCAGGACTCCCATAACCATGGAAGACGGATTTTCCATTCCCTCCTGTGTCTTGTCCCACTCCGCATTGAGATCAATGGCAGTACGTAAATCGTTCATTTTGCTCTTTGCAACAGTGACAAAAGGCTCCGGAAGAAGCCCGATAAGAGAAGCGTCCTGCGCCAAAGCGGATACCACCTCCGTATGCTCCGACTTCCATTCAATGGAAACCTGATCCGGTGAAACTCCGGCAGACTGCAGCAGGAAATTGAGTGCATACTCCGGAGTGGAGCCCTTGCCGCTGGCAACAATCGTTTTTCCTGCCAGATCCTTCAAGGAATGCACCTGTTCTCCACGCTCCGTCAGATAAAGCACCCCCAGGGTGTTGATGGCGACAACTTGAATTTTTCCCTCCGATTTTTGATACAATGTCGCCGCTAAATTTGCGGGAACTGCCGCAAAATCCACTTCTCCCTTCAGCAGCTTCGGTGCAACAGCATCCGGTGCCGCTGCCACCTCAAAGCGAGCATCGTCGGAATCATCAGCGTCTTCAATCATAGGCGCCATGCCCATGGCTGTCGGACCCTTTAATGTGATCACGCGTAGAGGCTCTTGTGTTTTTGCACATCCGGAAAGCGCCAGCACACAGATGAGAAGAGCACAGAGCGCTTTGTAAAATTTGTTTTGTAATATATTGTTTTTTGACAAAATCATAATACTTCCTTTCTCGGTTCTTTTCTATTTACCCTACCTATGATACTATGATCTTACAATTTTCAAAAAAAAATTGCGGAGGTGTATATGAAAGTTCGAATTTGTGGCGGCACAAAATGTATGTTCTACGGTGCAAGCAATATTCTGGATCGAGTCACTGATCTCAAGGAGAGTCTGAGCGATTATCCCGGTATTCCGGAGGAAGCTGTCCTCGATGTTGAGATCATTCCCTGCGACGGCTCATGCAAGGGCAAGGATGCAAAAATCAGTCCTGTAGTGTACATAGATGATCAACGCCTGGAATGCGCTACCAGCCCGCAGGTCATGGAGCTGATCCTGAACGGATTGCAGGAGGAGAAATGAAAAGCAGTTATGTTGATGTGATCAATATCCGTCGTATGGCCTTTGCCAGCATTGCTCGTATGGCCTATGAGGATGAGGATCTCAATACATTGCACAATGAAACCTATAAGGCGCTTCCGGGAGAGGTCGCTCGTTATCGCGAGAACATCTTTCGTGAACGTGCCGTCTTCGGGGAAAGATTGCGCATGGCTTTGGGATTGGATGCCCGTACCGCAGCCGATACCGGACCGATCACGGAGGGTATCGAGGAGATCGATGTGGATACCCGTGTTTTCAAGGAGCCTCTTGTCTCTGTCATCAAAATCGCGTGCGAAGCATGTCCCGAACGTTTCATCCATATTTCGGATAACTGTCGTTTCTGTCTCGCACATCCATGCTCCAATGTGTGCCCCAAAAATGCAATTTCCCCGGGAGACGGCCGCATGGTCATTGATCAGGAGAAATGCATCAAATGTAAAAAATGTCTTGCAGAATGCCCCTATCATGCGATTTTAGAAACCGGCCGTCCCTGCGCTGAAGCCTGTGGTGTAAAAGCGATTGCTTCCGATTATCTGGGGCGCGCAGAGATCGAGCCCGAAAAATGTGTCGCTTGCGGAGCCTGCATTACGGCTTGCCCGTTTGGAGCCATCACGGATAAATCTCAAATTTATCAAGTCGTCAAAGCGATTAAAAAGAATGACACTCCCGTTTATGGCATCATAGCACCTTCCTTCACCGGACAATTCGGTTCTCTGATCACCTCTGCACAGGTAAAAGCTGCCATTCGTCAGCTCGGCTTTGCCGACGTCATCGAGGTCGGACTTGGCGCGGATTTAACCACCATGAACGAAGCCAAGGAATTCCTCGAAACGGTTCCGAAGGAACGTCCTTACATGGGAACCAGCTGCTGCTTTTCCTGG
>JAEWOJ010000064.1 GCA_023399815.1 Pseudomonadota bacterium
CTGTAGTACTCCTGCAGGCGCTCGCGCAGGCCGTCCAGGCCCTCGGTGACCAGCTCGCCCGGGCAGCCGGCCAGCGGCCGGCACTACCTTGGGGCTGGCTGATCGTGCCAACCAACAGTCGGCACCCACCGGAACAGCACCGGTGTTTGCGGATTTTGTGGACATCAGCAAGACGGATTTTGTCTTGCTCCAGCATCGTCACGGCCAGCCGGCGGCGGGTGCGGGCTATAATCGCGGTATCTCCGCACCCCGTGACAGGAACTTCATGAGCATCGAACTGCTGGCTGAAACCGCACAGGCCATGGTCGCCCCGGGCAAGGGCATCATCGCCATCGACGAATCCACCGGCACCATCGCCAAGCGCTTCGCCAGCGTCGGCATCGAGAACACGGAAGAGAACCGCCGTGCCTACCGCGAGCTGCTGCTGACCACGCCCAAGCTCAACGAGCACATCTCCGGCGCGATCCTGTACGACGAAACCATCCGCCAGTCGACCAGGGACGGCGTGCCATTCGCCAAGTACATGGCCGACCACGGCATGATCCCGGGCATCAAGGTCGACAAGGGTGCGCATCCGCTGGCCGGCTGCCCGGGCGAGCTGGTCACCGAGGGCCTGGACGGCCTGCGCGAGCGCCTGCAGGAGTACTACAGGCTCGGCGCGCGCTTCGCCAAGTGGCGTGCGGTGATCAACATCGGCGAGAGCATTCCGTCGGGCACCTGCATCGAATCCAACGCCCACGCGCTGGCCCGCTACGCCGCGCTGTGCCAGGAATGCGGTCTGGTGCCGATGGTCGAGCCGGAAGTGATCATGGACGGCGACCACGACATCGAGACCTGCTACGAAGTCACCGAAGCCACCCTGCGCTCGCTGTTCGATGCGCTGTACCAGCAGAACGTGCTGCTGGAAGGCACGATCCTGAAGGCTTCGATGGTCGTCTCCGGCAAGGACTGCGACGAGCAGGCCGACGTCGAGGAAGTGGCCGAAGCCACCGTGATGTGCCTGAAGAGCACCGTGCCGGCGATCCTGCCGGGCGTGGTGTTCCTGTCCGGTGGCCAGAGCGACGAGCAGTCCACCGCGCACCTGAACGCGATGAACCAGCTCGACAAGCTGCCGTGGCCGCTGAGCTTTTCCTATGGCCGCGCCATGCAGCAGGCCGCGCTGAAGCTGTGGGGCAAGGACATGAAGGGCAACTACGACGCCGCGCAGAAGACCGTGTACGAGCGCGCGAAGGAGAATGGCCTGGCCGCGCTGGGCAAGTGGGAAGGCTGATCGCCATCCGCACGCGATGAACCTGGAAACGCCGGCCCTGCGCCGGCGTTTCCGTTTTGGGGATTGCCTGCGCGTGAGTGCGCGACGCGGCCTTGGCGACGCACCTGGCGGCTCCATGCGGGAATACGTGCCGCGTCATCACAGGGACGTCGTGGGGCATGCCGGAACCGCAGGCGCGCATCGCCGGAAGGGCGACGACGGCCGGGGCGCGCGCATTACACTGGGCGCATGCAGACCTCCCGATTCGCGCCGCTGTGGCCGGTGCTGGCGGTGCTCGGCTCGGTGACTTCGCTGGCCATCGGCACGTCCTACGCCAAGCATCTTTTTCCCCTGGTCGGCGCGCAGGGTACCAGCGCGCTGCGCGTGGGTTTTTCCGCGCTTTTCCTGCTGGCGTTGTGGCGTCCATGGCGCTGGCGCACCGGCCGTGCCGACGGCGCGGCGATCCTGCGCTACGGGCTGGCGCTGGGGTTGATGAACCTGCTGTTCTACATGGCCCTGCGCACGATCCCGTTCGGGATCGCGGTGGCCATCGAATTCACCGGACCGCTGACGGTGGCGATGCTGTCCTCGCGACGGCCGATCGACTTCGTGTGGGTCGGCTGCGCGGCGGCTGGATTGCTGTTGCTGCTGCCTCTGGGTGGCGGGCCGGCGCTGGACATGGCCGGCGTGCTGTACGCGCTGGGCGCGGCGGCCTGCTGGGGCCTGTACATCGTGTTCGGCAAGCGCGCGGGGCACCTGCATGCCGGGCACACGGTGTCGCTGGGACTGGCGGCCGCGGCGCTGGTGGTGGTGCCGGTGGGCGTCGCCCACGCCGGCATGGCGCTGCTGGAACCGAGGATACTGCTGGCCGGCCTGCTGGTGGCTGTGGTGTCCAGCGCGATCCCGATGTCGCTGGAGATGATGGCGCTCAAGCGCCTGCCCAAGGAGACCTTCGGCATCCTGATCAGCATGGAGCCGGCGGTGGCCGCGTTGTGGGCATTGCTGCTGCTGCACGAGCAGCTCAGCGGCCTGCAGTGGCTGGCGGTCGGCTGCACGGTGCTGGCCTCGGTGGGCAGCGCGGCGACCGCGCGTGGCGCGAAGATGCTGGCTGCGGCCTGACTACCTACAGCATCACCGCTGGCATGCCACAGGTGCGAGGTTGCCGGCCAGCGGCCGGCACTACCCTGTCTGGAGGAAAGCCCCCTGAGTCAGGGGGCGCGCCGAAGGCGCGGGGTGTGGGTGAAAGAACGACGGGACCCGCGGTTTGCAGCGCAAACCGTGGGGCGACAGCGAGGATGCGCTGGCGTGTCCGCGGTCAGCGCAGTGCGCTGGCCGGCACGTCGAGCGACATCGCCACCGCCAGGTGGTCGGAATTGGCGGCGGGCACCGCTTCCACCGAGCGTTGCTGCAGGCTGCCGCTGACCAGGATGTGGTCGATGGCCCGTTCCGGGCGCCAGCTGGGGAAGGTCGGCACCAGGCAGCCTGGCGGCTGCAGCCGGGTCCTGCGATAGAGCACCTGCATTTCCGGGCGTTCGGCCTTGCAGTTGAAGTCGCCCATCAGCACCGCGTTGGGATAGTCGCTGAGCAGCTCGGCGATGAAGTCCAGCTGCGACATCCGCGAGCCCACGCCCAGCGACAGGTGCGCGACCGCGACCGCCAGGCCGTCGCGGCCATCGCCGAAGCGGGCCAGCAGCACGCCGCGGCCGCCGATGCGGCCGGGCAGGGCGTGATCCTGCACTTCCACCGGTTCCAGCCGGCTGAGCAGGCCGTTGGCGCTGGAGGCGACGCCGCCCATGCGCCGGTTGGGCTGGTGGCTCCAGTAGTTGAAGCCGGCGCGCTGGGCCAGGTAATGGGTCTGGTTGGTGAAGCCCGAACGCAGGCTGCCGGGATCGGCCTCCTGCAGGCCGACGATGTCGCGGCCGCTGGCCAGCCTGGCGATGGCGTCCAGGCTGGAGCGCTTGCTGCCGGCCGGCAGCGCGTGCGACCAGCTGCGGGTCACGTAGTCGCTGTAGCGGCGCGTGCTGGAGCCGGCCTGGATGTTGGCCGTCAGCAAGCGCAGGGTGTGGGTGGGGGAGTTCACGGCAACGGAACAAGGGCCTCGCGGGACGAGGCCCTTCATACCTTACTTGGCGTTGGCGGCGCGTTCGCGTGCGATCAGGTGGTCGGCGATGCGCAGCATGTCCTCGTAGCTATTGCCCTTGACCAGGTACCTGCCGGCGACGATCAGCGACGGCGTGCCGGTGATCTTGCTGCGCTGGGCGAACTGCTTGGCGCGGTTGGTCTTGGCCACCACCGAGAAGCTGCCCATGGTGTCGGCGAAGGTCTTCGGGTTCACGCCGTACTTGCCGTAGAAGTTGGCGATGTCCTCGACCGAGTCGCGGCCCAGCTCGCCCTTGAGCGCGTGCTCGACGTGGATGGCCGAGTACAGCGGCTCATGGGTCTTCTCCTGCACGCCCAGCGCCTCGGCGGCATAGAAGGCGCGGCCGTAGTCGTCCCACATGCTGCCGAACATGGCCGGCACGTAGACGAAGCTGACGTCCGACGGCAGGCCGGCCTTCCACGGCCCGATCAGCGGCTGGAAGCGGGCGCAGGCCGGGCACACGTAGCCGAAGACCTCGGCGACTTCGATCTTGCCGGTCGCCGGCTGGATCGGCTGGCCGCCATCGATGACGAGGTAGTCGGTGCCGGCGACCGGCTCGGGACCGACCAGTCGCGCCTGCGCCGGCACCGGCGTGGTGGCGGCGGCCGGTTCGGCGGTGGCGTCCTCGCCGGCCGGCGCGGGCGCGGCGTTCCCGGCATCGGTGGCGGGTGCAGGAGCGGCTTCGGGGGTACTGGCCGCCGGTTGTTCGACAGCGGCCGGCGCGACGGCGTCGGCGGAGCCATCCTGCGCCTTGCAGGCGACCATCAGCGGAAGCAGGGCCGTCAGGGCCAGTACGAAACGGATCTTCATCGGTGGATCTCCAGCGGGGATTCGTCGGTTCATCGGGCCGCGCGCGGCGGCCCCCCCCCCCCAGGTGGCAATAATTTGCGCG
>JAEWOJ010000023.1 GCA_023399815.1 Pseudomonadota bacterium
GCCCGACACCGTCGGCACCGGCGGCGACAGCCACACCCGCTTCCCGATCGGCATCTCGTTCCCGGCCGGCTCCGGCCTGGTCGCCTTCGCCGCCGCCACCGGCGTGATGCCGCTGGACATGCCCGAATCGGTGCTGGTGCGCTTCAAGGGCCAGCTGCAGCCGGGCGTGACCCTGCGCGACCTGGTCAACGCGATCCCGCTGTACGCGATCAAGCAGGGCCTGCTGACCGTGGCCAAGGCCGGCAAGAAGAACGTGTTCTCCGGCCGCATCCTGGAAATCGAAGGCCTGCCGGACCTGAAGGTGGAACAGGCGTTCGAGCTGTCCGACGCCTCGGCCGAGCGCTCGGCCGCCGGCTGCAGCGTGCGCCTGAACAAGGAGCCGATCATCGAGTACCTCAACAGCAACATCGTGCTGTTGAAGAACATGATCGCCGAGGGCTATGCCGACGCCCGTTCGCTGGCGCGCCGCATCGAGAAGATGGAAGCGTGGCTGGCCGACCCGCAGCTGCTGGAGCCCGATGCCGACGCCGAGTACGCCGCGGTCATCGAGATCGACCTGGCCGACGTGCACGAGCCCATCGTGGCCTGCCCGAACGACCCGGACGACGTGAAGACCCTGTCCGAAGTGGCCGGCGCGCAGATCGACGAAGTGTTCATCGGTTCGTGCATGACCAACATCGGCCACTTCCGCGCCGCCGCCAAGCTGCTGGAAGGCAAGCGCGACCTGCCCACGCGCCTGTGGATCGCGCCGCCGACCAAGATGGACGCCAGCGAGCTGACCAAGGAAGGCCACTACGGCACCTTCGGCAACGCCGGCGCGCGCACCGAGATGCCCGGCTGCTCGCTGTGCATGGGCAACCAGGCGCAGATCCGCGAAGGCTCCACCGCGATGTCGACCTCGACCCGCAACTTCCCCAATCGCCTGGGCCGCAACACCAACGTGTACCTGGGCTCGGCGGAACTGGCGGCGATCTGTGCGCGCCTGGGCCGCATCCCGAGCAAGGAGGAGTACATGGCCGACATCGGTGTGATCAACGCCAACGGCGACACCATCTACCGCTACATGAACTTCGACCAGATCGAGGAATACCGCGAAGTCGCCGACACCGTCGCCGCCTGATCCACGGCAGCCGTTGAACGACGAAGCCCGGCGCATGCCGGGCTTCGTCGTTTCCGCCGCCACTGCCACGTCCGATACCGGCGAGCGCGGCGCGCGCCTGCCGGCCAATCTCCGCACTCCATCACCCAGGAGCAGGACATGAAGGCATTGCACGGCAGGACCATATTGATCACCGGCGCCAGTTCCGGCATCGGCCATGCGGCGGCGCTGTTGTTCGCCGCCGAGGGCGCGCGCGTGGTCCTCGGCGCGCGGCGCGGCGACAGGCTGGAAGCGCTGTCGTCGCGGATCCGGGCCGAAGGCGGCTCGGCCACCTGGCTGGCCGGCGACGTGCGCGACGAGGCCTATGCGCAGGCGCTGGTGCGCCATGCCGAGGAGGCCTATGGCCCCCTCGACGCGGCATTCAACAACGCGGGCGCGCTGGGGCCGCTGCGGCCCACGCCCGACGTCGAACGGGACGACTGGCAGGATGCGCTGGACGTCAACCTGACCGGCGCCTTCCTGGGGGCCAAGCACCAGATCCCGTCGCTGCTGCGCGGCGGCGGTGGCGGCAGCCTGGTGTTCACCTCGACCTTCGTCGGCCACACCGCCGGTTTCCCGTGCACGGCCGCCTACGCGGCGAGCAAGGCCGGCGTCATCGGCCTGGTGCAGTCGCTGGCGGCCGAGTTCGGGCCGGCCGGCCTGCGGGTCAACGCCCTGCTGCCCGGCGGCACCGACACGCCGATGGCGCGCGAGATGAATCCCGATGAGGCTGCGCTGGGCGCGGTGGCGCGCCTGCATGCGTTGCGGCGGCTGGCCCGGCCGGAGGAAATCGCGGCCGCGGCATTGTTCCTGGTGTCGCCGGCGTCTTCGTTCGTCACCGGCACCGCGATGCGGGTCGACGGCGGGGTGTCGATCCAGCGCGGTTGAGCGGAGCGCTTCGCGACGGCACCCGTCCGCGTTGGAGCGGCGGTGTGCCGTCAGCGGATCGGATCGCGCTCCGGGCTGGGGCGCTTGGTGAGCTTGCGCTGCAGCGAGCGCCGGTGCATGCCGAGCAGGCGCGCGGCGGCCGAGACGTTGCCGCCGGTCTCGTGCAGCGCCTGCTGGATGTGTTCCCACTGCAGGCGGCTGATCGGCGTCATCGCATCGGGAGGCTCCACTTCCTCGTGCTCGCCGCCATCCTCGGCCGCCTCGCCCAGCGCGCGCAGGATCATCGACACGGTGGCCGGCTTGGGCAGGTAGTCGTCGGCGCCGAGCTTGATCGCCTCCACCGCGGTGGCGATCGAGGCGTAGCCGGTGACCAGCAGGATGCGCATGTCCGCGCGCAGTTCGCGCAGCGGCTGGATCAGCGCCAGGCCGGATTCGCTGCCCAGTTTCAGGTCGACCAGGGCGAAGGCCGGCGGCGACTGCCTGGCCTGGTCCAGCGCGCCGGCGATGTCGGGGGCGGTGACGGTCTCGATCTCGCGGCGGGCCAGGCTGCGCTGCAGGGTGCGCAGGTACAGCGGATCGTCGTCGACCAGCAGGCCGTGGGTGGGCAGGGCAGTCATGCGTTGGCTTCCAGGTGGGCTAGTGGCAGGCGGAAGCCGACGCGCGCGCCACGACCTTCGGCCGGGCGCATCCACAATTCGCCATGCAGCCGCTCGATGGTGGCGTGCGACAGCGCCAGGCCCACGCCCATGCCGTCGGTCTTGCCGCTGTTGAACAGGGTACCCGGCAACGCGGCGTGGTTGGCGTTGAAGCCGGGGCCGTAGTCGCGCACCTCGCCGTAGAGCTGGTCGTCGCGCACGCGGATATCGAGGTCCACCTGCGCCTGCCCGGCCTGTTCGCCGGCGTCGGCGGCATTGTTCAGCAGCACCTGCAGCAGGTGGCCGACGCCGGGGTCCAGCGCCATCTGCAGCGGCGCATCGGCGTTGCGGCGCAGCTGCACGGTCGGGCGCACCAGCCGCCACTGCTCCAGCACGTTGCCGATCGAGACGCGCGCGCGGCTGTGTGCGCCTTCGGCCGGCGCCGCCAGCGCCAGCACCCGCTCGCGGCACTGCACCAGCAGCCCGCGCAGGGTGTCCAGGTCCTCGCGCATTTCCGGCGTGCCGGCGCACTGCTCGGCGATGTCGTCGGCCAGCAGGGTCATGGTCGCCAGCGGCGTGTTGAGTTCGTGCGCCACCGAGGCGGCATGGGTGGCCAGCGCGACGATGCCCTCGTTGCGGACGAAGCGCTCGCGCAGCAGCGCCAGCTGGTTCTCGCGCTCGCGCAGCTGCGCCGCCAGCCGGGTGGAGAACACCAGCACCACCACGCTGGACAGCAGGAAGTTGGCGGCCGTGCCCCACAGGTGCAGCGACATCGAGTCGACGTGGCCGCCGTGCAGCGGCCGTCCGAACACGGCGCTGACCGCGTAGCCGGCCACGCAGGCCGCGGCCACCGCGTGGGTCCAGCGCAGGGGCAGGGCCAGGGCGGCCAGCGCGATCAGGATCAGGAACAGCGAGCCGAACGGATTGGCGATGCCGCCGCTCCAGCCGACCATCCAGGTCAGCACGACGACGTCGACCAGGATGTGGCCGAAGGCGGTGAGCGGGGCCGGGTCGCTGTCGCGCACGCGCAGCTGCACGTACAGGTTGAACAGCGCCAGCACGCACACGCCGCTCCACAGCGGCAGCAGCGGCAGGTCCAGGCCCAGCAGCAGGGTGGCGACGAGGATGGTGGCGGCCTGGCCGGCGGTGGCCAGCCAGCGCAGGCTGCACAGGGTGCGAAGGAACGAGGTATCCGGAAAGTCCATGCGGCCATCGTAATGCGTCCGCGGCGGCCATCGCGAAAGGTTCATGCGATGGGCGGAGGCGGCGCGCTAAAATGCGCGCCATGCACGACGCCGTCACCCGCCCGACCCCGCCCGCCGACGCCATCGCCTGGCCCCGCCGCATCACCCACGCCGTGGACATCGGCGGCGTGAAGGTGGGAGGCGGCCATCCCGTGGTCGTCCAGTCGATGACCAACACCGATACCGCCGATGTCGCCGCCAGCGTCAGGCAGGTGGCCGAGCTGTGGCGCGCCGGCTCGGAGATGGTGCGGCTGACCGTCAACAACGCCGAATCGGCCGCGGCCATCCCGCGCATCGTCGAGAAGCTGCGGATGATGGGCATCGACGTGCCGCTGATCGGCGATTTCCACTACAACGGCCACCAGCTGCTCGGCGCCGAGCCGGCCTGCGCGCAGGCGCTGGCCAAGTACCGCATCAACCCGGGCAACGTCGGCTTCGGCAAGAAGAAGGACACCCAGTTCGCGCAGCTGATCGAGTTCGCCATCCGCTACGACAAGCCGGTGCGCATCGGCGCCAACTGGGGCTCGCTGGACCAGGCCCTGGCGGCGAAGCTGATGGACGAGAACAGCCAGCGCGAGCAGCCTTGGGACGCCGGCCGCGTGCTGCGCGAGGCGCTGATCCGCTCGGCGCTGGATTCGGCCGAAACCGCCGTGGAGCTGGGCCTGCCGCGCGAGCGCATCGTGCTCTCGGCCAAGGTCAGCGGCGTGCAGGAACTGATCGCGGTCTACCGCGACCTGGCCAGCCGTTCCGATTTCGCGCTGCACCTGGGCCTGACCGAGGCCGGCATCGGCAGCAAGGGCATCGTCGCCTCGGCGGCGGCGCTGGCGGTGCTGCTGCAGGAAGGCATCGGCGACACCATCCGCATCTCGCTCACGCCCGAGCCGGGCCAGCCGCGCACGCAGGAAGTCATCGTCGCCCAGGAACTGCTGCAGACCACCGGGCAGCGTGCGTTCACGCCGATGGTCACGGCCTGTCCGGGCTGCGGCCGCACCACCTCCGAGTTCTTCCAGGAACTGGCCAAGGTGGTGCAGAACCACGTGCGCGAGAAGATGCCGGTCTGGCGCGTCAGCCATCCGGGCGCGGAGAACATGACGCTGGCGGTGATGGGCTGCATCGTCAACGGCCCGGGCGAATCGCGCCATGCCAACATCGGCATCTCGCTGCCCGGCACCGGCGAGACGCCGGCCGCGCCGGTGTTCGTCGACGGCGAGAAGAAGGTGACGTTGCGTGGCGAGAACATCGCGCAGGAGTTCGTGGCGCTGATCGACGATTACGTCGAGAACCGCTATGCGCGCCACGCCGGCTGAGTCCCGCCGCGAAGCCGCCGGCCTGCGGCAATGGCTCGCGCACAACGCATGGCGCATCGTCGTGCTGTTCGTCTGCCTGCTGCTGCCGCTGGCCGGGTTCGTGACCCTGGCCGACGAGATCCACGAAGCCGAAACGCTGCACTTCGACCTGGCCCTGCTGTGGCACATGCACGGCCTTGCCTCGCCCGCGGCCGATGCCTTCTTCGTGCTGGTGTCCCGGCTGGGTTACCAGTGGGGCGTGATTCCGCTGGACCTGCTGCTGGTGGCCGCGCTCGCCTGCTGGCGGCGCTGGCGCGATGCGGTGTTCGCCGCCATCGCCTGCGCCGGTTCGGCGCTGTTGAACGTGGGCAGCAAGCAGCTGTTCCAGCGCCAGCGTCCCGGCCTGTGGGAATCGATTGCGCCGGAAAGCACCTTCAGTTTCCCCAGCGGGCACGCGATGGGATCGATGACGCTGGCCGCCACTGCGGTGTTCCTGGCCTGGCACACGCGCTGGCGCTGGCCGGTGCTCGTGGCCGCCATCGCCTTCGTGCCGTGCGTCGGGCTGTCGCGCGTCCATCTGGGCGTGCATTACCCTTCCGACATCCTGGGCGGCTGGTGCGCGGCGCTGGCATGGGTGACCGGCGTGCACGTGCTGATGTTCCGCCATCGCTGGTCGCCACCGGTTTCGGGGAAACCCTAGTTGCGGACAAGGGTTGCGCTGATGGCTGCGCATCGCCCGCGCATACAACGTGTCGTGGCCGGTCGAACGGCGTCATCGGGGCTGGATCGCACGCGGGCAGTCGAACTGGAACCACATGTTCGACAAGCGTCTCGGAGACTGGCCTCGTTCTGATCGATAATGCGCAGGGCCTGCGCCATGCCGGGCGATGGATTCATCGACCGGCATCCGCGAAGCGGATGCAATGGCGGGCCGCGGCTGTCACCTGTCTGCTGGGGGAGGGAGCGTATCGTGACCATCAAGGTGTTTCTCATAGACGACCATGCGCTGGTGCGCACGGGCATCCAGATGATCCTGGCCGGCGAGACCGGGATCGAGGTGGTCGGCGCCGCGGACAGTGGCGAGGCGGCATTGCCGCTGGTGCGTCGTCTGAAGCCGGACGTGGTGCTGTGCGACCTGAACCTGCCGGGATTGAGCGGCCTGGAGATCACCGAGCGCATCGTCAAGGGCGATCACGGCACCCGCGTCATCATCGTCTCGGTGCTGGAGGACGGCCCCATGCCCAAGCGGCTGCTGGAAGCCGGCGCGTCGGGCTATGTCGGCAAGGGAGGAGACGCCCGGGAACTGGTCCGCGCCATCCATGACGTCGCCCAGGGGCGCCGCTACCTGGCCAACAACATCGCGCAGAACCTGGCGCTGTCCAATCTCGGCGGCGAGGCGTCGCCGTTCGACGGACTCTCGCCGCGCGAACTGGAAGTGGCCCTGCTGCTGGTGCAGGGCCGCCGCCAGGAAGAGATCGCGCGCCGCCTCAGCCTGAGCGCCAAGACCGTCAACACGCACAAGTCGCGCCTGTTCCAGAAGACCGGCGTGCACGACAACATCGCCCTGGCCCGCCTGGCCGCGCAGTACGGCGTGGGCGATCCGTCGAAGGCGATCTGATCCGCATGCCTGATCCGTCTCCGGCGTGCCGGAGGCAGACGAAAAAGCGGCCCTGGGGCCGCTTTTTCGTTTCAACCCGCGATGCGCTCAGGCGTCGCGGTGGCGTTCGTCGTGGTCGACCTCGGCCGTGGCCGCAACCGTCTCCTCGGGTTCCGCCGCCGGGGCGTGCGTCACTTCCGCGGCGACTTCACGCTTTTCTTCCGGTGCCGGTGCCGGTGCCGGTGCCTCGCCGAAAAGCTGGCCGTTTTCCGGCAGCGCCGGTTCCGGCGCGGGCAGGGCAACCGGCGCGGTCTCGGGAACAACGGGTTCCGCGGCGGCGACGACGACCTCTTCCACTGGCGCGACGGTTTCGACGGCGACCGGCTCCGGCTGGACTTCCGGTTGCGTCGGCGCGACAACCGGTGCCGTGGCTTCCACTGCCACTACCGGGGAGACGGCGACCGGTGCGGCCTCCGGCTCGGGCGCTGCCGGCACGACGGCTTCCACCACCACCGGTTCCGGCTGCGCGGGGGCAGCGGCAACGATGACGGATTCGACGGCCACGCTGGCGGTTTCGGTCGCGGCGACCGTCGTTTCGACGGCTTCGACCGGCTTTGCGTCAGGCGCATCGGCCTGCGCCGCGCGCGCCTGACGGACCGGGGCTTCCACGGCCGCCGGCTCGTCGTCGAAGTCGAACTCGGGCTGGGCGGAGGCCGGCGTGGCGGCCTGTTCGGCGGTCTCGCCGCCGATCTCCTCGCCCTCGTCGGCGCCCTCGTCCTCGCCACCCAGCATGTCGGCATCGGCGCTGCCGGTGCCTTCCGCGCTGCCACGGCGGCGGCGGCGGCCGCCACGGCGGCCGCGGCGACGGCGGCTGGCGCCTTCGCCGTTGCCATCGTCGGTGGCGGGAGCGGCGTTGGCTTCATCGACGCCGGCGACCAGCGGCTGCCCGGTCGCTGCGACCACAACGGTGGTGTCTTCCTCGACCACCGCCGGCACCTGGGCCGGCGCCTTGGCGACTTCCGTGTTCACCGCGGCGACCACGGTGGCGGCGACGACCGCCGGGGCGGCAGGGGCCACCGGACGCGGCGCCTCGGCCTGCGGCTGGCGTGCCGGCTTCTCGCTCACCGGCTGGACGGTCTTGTCCGTTTCCTGCTGCGGCTTGGGCTGCCTGGGCTGCTTCTGCGGCTTGGGCTGCTGCTCGTTGCGCGGCTGCTTGCCCTGCTGCGCCTGCTGTTCGTTGCGCGGCTGCTTGCCCTGCTGCGCCTGCTGTTCGTTGCGCTGCTTGGGCTGCTGCTGGCCCGCGTTCGGGTTCTGGCCCTGCTGCGCGTTGCCGGCGTTCTGGCGGCGATCGTCGCGACGCTGTTCGTCGCGGCGGTTGCCGTTCGCATTGCCGCCGTTGCGCGCCTGCTGGCCGTTGTTGCCATTGCGGCCGTCGCGGCGCGCGTTGCGGTTGCCGCGGCCGTTGTCCTGGCGCGGCTGCGGCTGGGCCGGCGCGGCGGGAGCGGTTTCGCCACCGAAGACGCGCTTGAGCCAGCCCATCACGCCACCGCCGGCCGGGGCGGCGGCGGGCGTCGGTGCTGCAGCCACCGGCACCGGAGCCGGGGTCGGTTCCGGGACCTCGCGCAGCGGGGCCGGCTGGCTGTGCTTGACGTGGGTCACCGCCGGCGCCGGCGGGATGTTCAGCTGCGCCTTGGTCAGGGCGTGCACCGGCAGCTTGCGCGGGGTGCCGCGCTGGTAGCTCGGCTTGCCGGATTCCTCGCCCAGCTCGTTCTCGCGCAGGCGGGTGACTTCGTAGTGCGGGGTGTGCAGCTGCTCGTCGGCGACGATGATGATCGGCGCGTCGTGGCGCTGCTCGATCTCGCGCAGCGCGCTGCGCTTCTCGTTGAGCAGGAAGTTGGCGATCTCCACCGGGGCCTGCACCAGCACCTGCCCGGTGTTCTCCTTCATCGCGTGCTCCTCGGCGACGCGGATGATCGACAGCGACAGCGATTCGATGCTGCGCATGCGGCCCTGGCCGTCGCAGCGCGGGCACACGATCTGGCTGAATTCGCCCAGGCTCGGGCGCAGGCGCTGGCGGCTCATCTCCATCAGGCCGAAGCGCGAGATGCGGCCCAGCTGCACGCGCGCGCGGTCGTACTTGAGGGCGTTCTGCAGGCGGTTCTCGACTTCGCGCTGGTGCTTGTTCGAGGACATGTCGATGAAGTCGATCACCACCAGGCCGCCCAGGTCGCGCAGGCGCAGCTGGCGGGCCACTTCCTCGGCGGCTTCCAGGTTGGTCTGGAACGCGGTGTCCTCGATGTCGCTGCCCTTGGTGGCGCGCGCCGAGTTGACGTCGACGGCGGTCAGCGCCTCGGTCTGGTCGACCACGATCGAGCCGCCGGAGGGCAGGCGCACGTTGCGCTCGTAGATCGCCTCGATCTGCGATTCGATCTGGAAGCGGTTGAACAGCGGGATGTCGTCCTTGTAGTGCTTGAGCTTGCGCAGGGTCTGCGGCATCACCTGCTGCA
>JAEWOJ010000096.1 GCA_023399815.1 Pseudomonadota bacterium
AGAGGGGCGGAATGAGAAAGCCCGGCAACGCCGGGCCTTTGTTGTGCTCGGAAAGAGCTGAACGATCTCAGGCAACGGCCGGCCGATGCTGTGCCGACAACGCCCAGCGCATCGCCATCGGCGGTGCGGTTATGCATACGGCCTTGTCCGTCACCGTGGTCACTGCACGCTCCAGCAGCTGGATGTCCGCCTCGTGCTGCCGCGCCACGTGCGGGTCTTCGAAGAAGATGGCGCGCTGGCAGCGTCCTTCCAGCACACGGTCGGCGATCTGCGCGTCGCCGCCGAGCGGGCCGCTCTGGAAACGCTGGATCCACTCCTGATCGCCTGGCCAGCCACGGCTCCACGCCAGTTCGTTCAGCCGCTGCCCGGTGGTGCCCGTACCGATGCGCCACGCGAAACGCGACAGCACGTCGAAGTGCTCGGCGGCGAAGGCCAGCATCTGCGGCTTGCGGGCATCGTGCGCGATCAATGCCAGTGTCTGGTTGCCGAAGTCGTACAGGTCGTCGGCCCCTGGATCGGCGGGCAGGCCGGCGTGGATGCGTTCCATCTCGATCCAGTCGCGGGCGCTGGCCACCGTCGAGATGAAGGGCTTGCCGTGGATCACGCACTGGCGCTTCAACGCGATGGCTTCCGGGAACACCGATGACGGGTCCACCGGGTCGATCAGGTAGATCGCGCCATCCAGCGTGCGCTCCGGCGAGCCCATGCCGACGACCTCGGCCACCAGCTTCATCAACCCGCCTTCGCGACCGTTCGGATAGCGCTTCAGGCCGGGCAGGCTGCCTGGCGGCAACGCGGCGGTGATGGCGTCATGGGTGCGGCCGACGGCATGCAGCTCTACGCCGAGCTCGCGGATGCCGGCGGCGCTGGCGCGCAGCCAGCGGAACAGGGCGGCGTCGGCGCGTTCGTGGTGCAGGCGGTTGGCGGCCAGGCCGATGCGCATGGGGTGCTCGCTGGAGTGGGGAATTTCGAGTGTAAATCCTGGGGAGTCTTCCTTCTGCCCTCGGGAGACAGCCCGGCAGGATTGCCGGGCTGCACGGTGAAGCCGCCCGAAGGATGGGGCACAGGGATTGTGCCGAATGCAGGTGCCCGCTCGCGCAGGCAGGATGCCGAAGCCGACCCGAAGGGGCTGCCGCAGGAGCGGCAGACAAGGGCGGATGAGGGGCGAACGGAGTTCAGATGGTTCAACCATCACTGACTCTGTTCGTCCCTCACCCCAACCCCTCTCCCGGTGGGAGAGGGGCTTTTGTTTCCTGCGGTTTGATCCTGTCAGTGCAGCAGCAGCTTGATGATGCTGGCGGCCGCGTCGCGGCCTTCCGCTACTGCGGTGACCACCAGGTCGGCGCCACGCACCGCGTCGCCGCCGGCGAACAACCGGGGGTTGTGGGTCTGGTAGGGCAGGCGGGTGTTGCCGCCCGCGACGATGCGGCCGTTGCCGGTGGCTTCCACGCCCTGCGTGCCGAGCCAACCGGGCAAGGTCGGGGAGAAGCCGAAGGCGATGATCACCACGTCCGCCTCCAGCAGCGATTCGCTGCCCTCGATCGGTTCGGCGTTGCGGCGGCCATTGGCGTCGGGTGCGCCGAGCCGGGTTTCGACGACGGTGACGCCGATGACCTCGTCGTCGGCGCCGGCCTCGATCGACAGCGGCTGGCGGTTGAACAGGAAGCGCACGCCTTCCTCGCGGGCGTTGGCGACCTCGCGCGCGGAGCCGGGCATGTTGGCCTCGTCGCGGCGGTAGGCGCAGGTCACGCGCGCGGCGCCGAGGCGGATCGCGCTGCGCACGCAGTCCATGCCGGTGTCGCCGCCGCCGAGCACCACCACGCGCTTGCCGTTGAGGTCGGGCAGGGCGATCTGGTCCTCCCAGCCGGCGATCGGGCGGCCCTGCGGATCGGTGCCGCCGACGATGCGGCCGTTCTGCACCAGGAACGGCAACGCCGGCAGCACGCCCTTCAGGTCCTGACCGGGCAGGCCGCCGTCGGTATAGCGGTAGGCGCCGGTGCCGAGGAACACGGCGTCGAACTCGGCCTGCAACTGCTCGATGCTGATGTCGCGCCCCACTTCCATGCCGAGGCGGAACGCCACGCCCATGCCTTCGAGTACTTCACGACGCCTGGCGATCACCGACTTGTCGAGCTTGAAGCTGGGGATGCCGAACTGCAGCAGGCCGCCGATCTGTTCGTAGCGGTCGAACACCACCGCCTGTACGCCGGCGCGCGCGAGACGGTCGGCGCAGGCCAGGCCGGCCGGTCCCGCGCCGATCACGGCCACGCGCTTGCCGGTGGAGCGCACCGCATGCAGGTCCGGCTTCCAGCCGGTGGCCAGCGCGGTATCGACGATGTATTTCTCGACCGCGCCGATGGTCACCGCGCCGAATTCCTCCAGCGTGCAGCTGCCCTCGCACAGCCGGTCCTGCGGGCACACGCGGCCGCACACTTCCGGCAGCGGGTTGGTCGAATGGCACAGCGTCGCGGCCTCGTGGATGCGGTCTTCCTGCACCAGTTGCAGCCATTGCGGGATGGCGTTGTGCACCGGGCACTTCCAGCTGCAGTACGGGTTGCCGCAATCCAGGCAGCGGCCGGCCTGGTACTGCGCGTCGGCCTTGTCGAACCTGCCGTAGAGCTCGCCCCAGTCGCCGGACGTGCGCAGCTCCACCGGAATGCGCTGCGGCATGGTGCGGGGCAGGTCGAGGAACTGGAAGGCTTGCTTGCGGCTCATAGGGAATCTCGGCTGGGGCATCCGGCATGCGGATGCCTGGGGCAGGCTTTCCGTAGGAGCGGCGTCAGCCGCGATGGGCTTTACCGGGAAAGCATCGTGGCTGACGCCGCTCCTGCGAGGGTCGGGTACCGCGGTCAGGCGGCGTTGCGTAACGTGGCGGCGAGCGACTCGATGCTCGCGGCCTTGGGTTTGACCAGCCAGAACTTGCCGACGTAGTCGCGGAACTCGTCCAGGATCTGCTGCGCCCAGATGCTGCCGGTCAGTTCGCGGTGGCGGCTGATCAGGGTGTGCAGGTGCTGGCGGTGGTTCTCGAAGCCCTCAGCCGAGATGCGGTGGATGTCGATCAGCTCGTGGTTGTAGCGGTCCACGAAATCGCGGTCGATATCCAGCACGTAGGCGAGCCCGCCGGTGAAGCCGGCGCCGAAGTTCAGGCCGACCTTGCCGAGCACGGCGACGATGCCGTCGGTCATGTATTCGCAGCAGTGGTCGCCGGCGCCTTCGATCACCGCCAGCGCGCCGGAGTTGCGCACGCCGAAGCGCTCGCCGGCGCGGCCCGCGGCGAACAGCTCGCCGCCGGTGGCGCCGTATAGGCAGGTGTTGCCGACGATGGCGGTATTGCGCGCCTCGAAGCGCGCGCCGCGCGGCGGACGCACCACCAGCCGGCCGCCGGCCATGCCCTTGCCGACGTAGTCGTTGGCCTCGCCCTCCACTTCCAGGTTCAGGCCGCCGACGTTGAACGCGCCGAAGCTCTGCCCGGCGGTGCCGCGGAAGCGCAGGCTCAACGGCGCTTCCTCCATGCCGTGGTTGCCGTGCGCGCGGGCGATGGCGCCGGCCAGGCGCGTGCCCACCGAGCGGTCGGTATTGTGGATCAGGAAGCGGTGCTCGCCGCCGCGCCTGTGGGCGATGGCATCGGCCAACAGGCTGTCCATCTGCGTGGCCAGGCTGTCCGGCGACTGGTACAGGCGCTGCGCCGCGCAGTGCGGGCCTTCGTAGCGGGCAGGTGCGAGCAGGCGCGACAGGTCGACCTTGACGCCTTCGCGCGGCGACACGTCCAGCTGCTCCAGCAGATCGGTGCGACCGACGATCTCGTCCAGCGAACGCGCGCCCAGGTACGACAGCCATTGCCGCACTTCCTCGGCCAGCAGCCGGAAGAAGTTCTCCACGCGCTCCGGCTGGCCGGTGAAATAGCCGTCGCGCAGGCGTTCGTCCTGGGTAGCCACGCCGGTGGCGCAGTTGTTGAGGTGGCAGATGCGCAGGTACTTGCAGCCCAGCACGATCATCGGGCCGGTGCCGAAGCCGAAGCTGTCCGCGCCCAGCAGCGCTGCCTTGACCACGTCCAGCCCGGTCTTCAGGCCGCCGTCGGTCTGCAGGATGGTGCGGCCGCGCAGGTCGTTGCCGACCAGCGCCTGGTGCGATTCAGCCACGCCCAGTTCCCACGGCACGCCGGCATAGCGGATGGAGCTGATCGGCGAGGCGCCGGTGCCGCCATCGTGGCCGGACACGGTGATCAGGTCGGCGCCGGCCTTCACCACGCCGGCGGCGATCGTGCCGACGCCGGCGTGCGAGACCAGCTTCACCGACACCAGCGCGTCCGGGTTGACCTGTTTGAGGTCGTAGATCAGCTGCGCCAGGTCTTCGATCGAATAGATGTCGTGGTGCGGCGGCGGCGAGATCAGGCCGATGCCGGGCTTGGCGTAGCGCAGCCGCGCGATCAGCTCGTTGACCTTGTGGCCGGGCAGCTGGCCGCCTTCGCCGGGCTTGGCGCCCTGCGCGACCTTGATCTGCAGCACCTCGGCATTGACCAGGTATTCGGCGGTGACGCCGAAGCGGCCGGAAGCGACCTGCTTGATCTTGCTGCGCCTGTCGGTGCCGTAGCGCACCGGGTCTTCGCCGCCCTCGCCGGAATTGCTGCGCCCGCCCAGGCGGTTCATCGCGATCGCCAGCGCCTCGTGCGCTTCCGGCGACAGCGCGCCGAGCGAGATCGCGGCGGTATCGAAGCGCTTGAACAGCGCCTCGGCCGGTTCCACTTCCTCCAGCGGCACCGGCACGGCGGCCGGCTTGAGCCGCAGCAGGTCGCGCAGCGCCGAGGCCGGGCGCGAATGCACCGCGTCCGTGTACCTGCGCCAGTCCTCGGCCTTGCCGGTGCGCGCGGCGCGCTGCAGGGTCAGCACCACGTCCGGGTTGTACATGTGGTACTCGCCGCCGTGCACGTACTTGAGCAGCCCGCCGACGTCGGCCGGCGCCAGTTCGTCCCAGGCGCGCGCGGTCAGTTCGCGGGCTTCGATGTCCAGGCGCGCCAGGCCGACGCCGCCGATGCGCGCGGTGGCGTCCGGGAAGCACAGCCGCACCACGTCCGGGTCCAGGCCGACGATCTCGAACAGCTGCGCGCCGCGGTAGCTGGCCACGGTGCAGATGCCCATCTTCGAGATGATCTTGGACAGGCCCTTGTAGATGCCCTTGCGGTAGCTGCGGCCGATCTGCGAGACCTCGCCGCCCTTCTTCAGCAGCAGGATGCCGCGCCGGCCCATGTCGAACAGCGTCTGGTAGGCCAGGTACGGGTACACCGCGGTGGCGCCGAAGCCGAGCAGGCAGGCCATGTGGTGCGCGTCGCGCGCGGTGCCGGTCTCGATGATCAGGTTGACGTCGCAGCGCAGGCCCAGCCTCGACAGATGGTGGTGCACGGCGCTGGTGGCCAGCAGCGCATGCACCATCGGCCGCTCCGGCACCGGATAGCGGTCGGACAGCAGCAGCATCACCACGCCGTCGCGCGCGGCCTGCTCGCATTCGGCGCAGATGCGTTCGATGCCGGCCTTCAATCCCTCCTCGACGCTGTAGGACAGGTCGACCAGGCGGTTGCGCTCGACGTACTGCTCCATCTTCAGCAGCTGGCGCAGCTTGCGCTGGCTGAGCACCGGCGAGTTGAGGATGACGTGGTTCACCGTCTCCGGGCCGGCGTGGAAGATGTTGGTCTCCTTGCCGAGCTGGGTGGTCAGCGACATCGCGCAGTCTTCGCGCAGCGGATCGATCGGCGGGTTGGTGACCTGCGCGAACGCCTGGCGGAAGTAGTCGTACAGCGGGCGCGTGTGCTGGCTGAGCACGGCGATGGGCGTGTCGTCGCCCATCGAGCCGGTCGCTTCCTGGCCGGTCTCGGCCAGCGGCCGCAGCACCTGTTCCACTTCCTCCGGGCTGAGCTGGAACAGCTTGTGGTAGCTGCGCAGCGTGGCCTCGTCGAAGGGCTCCTCGGCCAGCGAGGGGTCGATCAGCTCGGTCTGCAGCCAGGTCACGCCCTGGTGCAGCCACTGCTTGTACGGCGCGCGCGCGCGGTTGATACGGTCGATGGCGTCGGAGTCGAGCAGGTCGCCGCGCTTGAGGTCGATGGCCATCATCTGGCCCGGGCCGAGCTTGCCCTTGCGTACGATGCGCTCGGTCGGCACTTCCCACACGCCGGCCTCGGAGGCAACCAGGAAATGGCGGTCGGAGGTCAGCATCCAGCGCGCCGGGCGCAGGCCGTTGCGGTCCAGGGTGCAGGCCGCATAGCGGCCGTCGCAGGCGACGATGCCGGCCGGGCCGTCCCACGGCTCGCTGTTCAGGCCATAGAACTCGTAGAACGCGGCCAGGTCGGCGTCCTTGAACTCCAGCGACTGCGTCGCCGGCGGCACCAGGATGCGCAGCGCCTGGATCAGCTCCATGCCGCCGGCCACCATCAGCTCGAGCATGTTGTCCATGCTCTGCGAGTCCGAGCCGTGCATCGAGATCACCGGGTCGAATTCGGCGATGTCGAACCGAGGCGTCTTCCACATCCTGCTGCGCGCCTGCGCCCAGTGGCGGTTGCCTTCGATGGTGTTGATCTCGCCGTTGTGGGCGAGCAGGCGGAACGGGTGCGCCAGCGGCCAGCGCGGCATCGTGTTGGTGGAGAAGCGCTGGTGGAACACCACCACGCTGGAGGCCAGTTCGTGGCGCTGCAGGTCCGGGTAGAAGGTGCCCAGCTTGTCCGGCAGCACCATGCCCTTGTAGCTGATGGCGTCCGGGCTGAGCGTGGTGACGTAGTAGTCGGGCACGTCGCGCAGGGCCTGCTCGCTGCGGCGGCGCGCCAGGAACAGCGCCAGCGCGAACGGCTCGGCGCCCTGGCCGGCGCCGGCATCGACGAACACCTGCTCGATCCGCGGCAGCGTGTCGCGCGCCAGTTCGCCGCAGACGCTGGCGTCGATGGGCACCACGCGCCAGCCGCGCGGCTGGCAGCCGGCGTCGCGCAGCTGCGCATCGAGCTCGTCGCGGCAGCGCTGCGCGGCCTGCGCGTCATGCGGCAGGAACACCACGCCGGCGGCGAAATCGGGGCCGACGCGGAGGCCGGCTTCCTCGGCCAGCCGGCGCAGGAACGCGGTGGGCCTGCGCAGCAGCAGGCCGCAGCCGTCGCCGGTGAGGCCATCGGCGGCGACGCCGCCGCGGTGGGTCATGCGCGAGAGCGCGGCGATCGCGGTATCGACGAGAAGGCGGGAGGGCTGGTCGTCCAGCTGCGCGACCATGCCGAAACCGCAGGCGTCGCGTTCGTCCTGCGGATCGTAGAGCCCCTGGCGATTGCGGAGGGTCATCTGTGCCTCGTTGTGCGCGGTGAGCGGCGACACCTCTCCCTCGTCCATCGCGACACGCCGTGCACGGCCGTGTCCTTCGCGCGTGCCTGGCGTGGTCGTCACTGGAGCGCAGCGTCGAGGCCACCGGATGCGCTCGACTAGACCACAGATGCTGCGGTGCCGCAACGCATGGTTGCGGCAGCAACCAAAGCCTTGCCCAGCAAGGCTTTGGCCGGTTTTGCGTCAGCCGCAGCGGACGCCGCTGACGAGGTTCTTGTCGTCCACTTCGATGTTCAGGCGCTCGCCCAGGAACTCCATGGTGATGGGCTGGTTGGGCTTGAGCATGCGCACCGTGGCGGCACCGGCGTCCTGTCGGGCCTGTTCGGCCAGTTCCTCGGTGTACGGCTGGCCGACCAGGCCTTCGACCTGGCTGGCGTCGCAGGTGCCCACCGGCGGCGGCGTGGTGGCGACTTCCGGGTCCGGCGTGGCGGCGGCATCGGCGGCCTGCTTGGCCTGGTCCAGGGCCTGCTCCTGTTCTTCCGGGGCCGGGCTCTTGCAGGCGCCCAGCGCGAGCACGAGCGAAAGGGCCGCGATCAGGGCGGTGGGGCGGCGCAGGGCGCGCGGCATCGTCGGGATTCGCATCGAAACTCCAGTGCGTTGAAAGACGTTGCAAGCATATCGCCTGGTTTCCAGCGTGTATCGTCGCAGCGCGTCATCCGGCCGCGTGCGCCGGCGCGGTATCAGTCGCAGCGCAACGCGGTGATGCCGTTGTTGCGGCCGACCTCGACGGTGAGGCGGTCGCCGCCGGACGTGGCGCTGGCCGGCGCGACCAGCATGGGTGCATCGCCACGGACCGTCCGCACGTGCAGGCTGTCGCTGTCCACGCGCGCGCGTTCCACCGTGCCTGGCGAGGCGGCCAATCCGGTCGCGCCGATCACCTTGTCGGTATGGCATTGGCCGGAGACGATGCCGTCGATGGGCTGGACGCTGGCGACGGGCGCGCTGCTGCAGGCGGCAGCCAGCACGGCGATTCCGAGGGGGATCAGGCAGCGGGACATGGCGGACTCCACGACGATGGACGATGGACGATGCGCCGAGCCTGCCGCCGCGGCCGTATGCGTGCGATGAAAGCGTGCCGATAATGCGCGCATCGTCTCGCATGGAGTGGATCGATGTCGCAACGGGAAGGCTGCAGGATCGTGGTGCTGGGCGGTTATGGGCACTTCGGCGCGCGCATCGTGCGCGCGCTGGCCGCCACGCCGGGCATCATCGTCATCGCCGCCGGGCGCCATCCGCAGCGGGCGGCGGCGAACCTGCCCGGCGTGGACCTGGCGCGGGTGGAATGCCGGCGGCTGGATGTGGACGCTGCGGACTTCGCCCGCGACCTGCACGACACCGGCGCCGATCTGGTCATCCACACCGCCGGCCCGTTCCAGGGGCAGGGCTACGACGTCGCGCGCGCCTGCCTGCAGGCGGGCATGCACTACATCGACCTGGCCGATGGCCGCGATTTCGTGCGCGACTTCCCCGCGCGGCTGGATGCGGCGGCCCGTGAGGCAGGGCGTTGCGCGATCAGCGGCGCCAGCACGCTGCCGGCGCTGTCCAGCGCGGTGGTCGATGCCCTGCGCGACCGCTTCGACACGCTGCAGTCCATCGACATCGTGATCGCGCCGGCGCAGGCCACGCCGCTGGGCATGGCCACGGTGCGCGCGGTGCTGTCGTACTGCGGCCGGCCGTTCGAATGCTGGATCGACGGGCGCTGGCAACGCGTCACCGGCTGGGCCGACCCGCAGCCGGTCACGTTCGCGCGCATCGCGCCGCGCCTGGCCTCGCCCTGCGACGTGCCCGACCACGACCTGCTGGTGCAGCGCTATCCGGGCGTGGCGACGGTGCGCTTCCGCGCCGCACTGGAACTGCCGTTGCTGTCGCGCTGCCTGGCCGGCCTCGCCTGGCTGCGCCGCGGCGGCCTGCCCCTGCCGATGGCAGCGCTGGCCGGCGCCTTCGCCCGCGCCGGGCGCTGGTTCGACCGCTTCGGCACCGACCTCGGCGGCATGCGCGTGACCCTGCGCGGCCTGCGCGACGGCGTCGGGCAGGTCGTGCACTGGGACCTCACCGCGCCGATGCTGCACGGCCCGGAGATTCCCACCTTCGCCGCGGTGCTGCTGGCGCGGCGGCTGGCGCGCGGCGAAACGCTGCCGGTGGGCGCGCATGCCTGCATGGGCCTGCTGGACCTGACCGAGTTCGAGGCCGAGTTCGCCCGCTGGGAGATCGACAGCGCGGTGTCCTGAGGGCGGCGCCGGAACCTGAAGCGTTCAGCCTGACGAAGGTCGGCGTGCCCTCCGGGCTATTGACTACACCTGTAGTCATCACTACCGTGGCGACAAATGTAGTCACGGAGTCGACCATGCGCCGCAAGACCGTCGGGGACCAGGAGCTGGCCCTGCTGCAGTACATCGGGGAGAACGAGCCGGCCAGCGTCGGCGAGGTGGCCGCCGCTTTCGGCGAGGCGCGCGGGCTGGCCCGCTCCACCGTGCTGACCATGATGGAACGCCTGCGCAGCAAGGGTTATCTGCAGCGCGAGCAGCACGAAGGCGTGTACCGCTACCAGACCACCGCCGAGCAGCAGGACGTGGTGAGCAGCGCGGTCGGCAGCTTCGTCGAGAAGACCCTGCAGGGCTCGATCTCGCCGTTCGTGGCGTGGATGTCGGAGAAGGCCGAGGTCAGCGACAACGAACTGGCCGAACTGGAAGCGCTGGTCAGCCGGCTGCAATCGCAGCGCCGGGAGGACTGAGCCATGGACTCCATGCTCGAACTGCTCGGCAACCGCCTGTTCGCCACCAGTGTGCAGACGGTACTGCTGACCGCGCTGGTGTGGCTGCTGTGCCGCTGCGTGCGGCGCCTGCCGGCGGCGACCCAGTGCGGCCTGTGGTGGCTGGTGGCGTTGCAGGCGGTGCTGGGCCTGCTGTGGGCCACGCCGCTGGAACTGCCGCTGCTGCCGCCGCCGGAAGCGCTGCAGATGGTGCCGCAGGCAGCCGCCGCCACGTCGGCCGCGGCACCGGCCGCGCCCCTGGTGGCGATGACGCCGCTGCCGCTGGAAAGCGGCTGGTCGTGGCTGCGGGTGGCGATGGCGCTGTGGCTGGCCGGCGTCGGGGTGATGGCGCTGCGCACCGCGTCGGCATGGCGCGCCAGCCGCGCGCTGCTGCGCACGGCGCGGCCCTGCGA
>JAEWOJ010000030.1 GCA_023399815.1 Pseudomonadota bacterium
ATCCAACTATTCCTGCGGTTGCCGGCCAGCGGCCGGCACTACCCCGTCGCGCGTCAGCGCGGATGGCAGCCGTCCCGAAACGCCGGTTTCAGTCCAGGAACAGGTCCGGCAGCAGCGGCTGCGACGGATCGACGGCGTAGCCGGACAGGTCGGTGACGCCGGCCTGCGCCAGCACTTCGTCGTCGATCAGGAAGCGGCCGTGGAAACCCGTCGCCTCGCGCACCAGCACCGCGTGCGCGGCGTCGGCCATGATCTCGGGGCGACGGCAGCCGGCGGCATCGACGCCGGGAATCATGTTGATCGCGTCGGTGGCGATGATGGTGCGCGGCCACAGCGCGTTGACCGCCACGCCCTGCGGTCCGAATTCGGCGGCCAGGCCCAGGGTCACGAAGCTCATGCCCATCTTGGCCAGCGTGTAGCCGGTGTGCGGCCCCCACCACTTCGGCTCCAGGCTCGGCGGCGGCGCCAGGGTGAGAATGTGCGGGTTGGGCGCCTGCAGCAGGTGCGGCAGGCAGGCCTGCGCGCACAGGAAGCTGCCGCGCGCGTTGACCTGCTGCATCAGGTCGAAGCGCTTCATCGGCGTGTCCAGCGTGCCGCGCAGCCAGATCGCGCTGGCGTTGTTGACCAGGATGTCGATGCCGCCGAAGGTATCGACCGTGGCCGCCACCGCCGCGCGCACCTGGTCCTCGTCGCGGATGTCGCACTTCAGCGCGAGGCCGCCGCCGCCCGCCGCGATCACCGCATCGACGGCGGTGTGGATGGTGCCTGGCAGCTTGGGATTGGGCACTGCCGACTTGGCGGCGATGGCGACGTTGGCGCCGTCGCGCGCGGCGCGCAGCGCGATCGCCAGGCCGATGCCGCGCGAGGCGCCGGTGATGAAGAGGGTCTTGCCTTGCAGGCTGCTCATGCGCGACTCCGCGGTAGCCGATGGAAGCGGAGCGCATTATGCGCCATGCCTGCCGCCGCCCAGGAACGCCGCGCGCGAACGCCTGCGGAAGAACACCTGCCGTTAATGCGCGATGCCGATACTGGCGCCCTTCCGTATCCGTCGTGCCCCCGATGAAACCGCTGCCCGCCACCGCTTTCCTGCTGTTCGTCCTTGCCCTGGCCGCCTGCCACCGACCCACCGTGCCGCCGGCCGAAGCAGCGCGCCCGCATGACGTGGCCGGCCGGACCACCGGCCTCGGCAGGGACATCGCGGCGGTGCGGATCGACGCCAGCGCGGTATGGAGCGGATCGACCGACGCGTGCCGCAGCGACGCCCCGCCCGACGGCGGCGACTGCGTGGTCGAGGCCATGCGCGGCGCCGGTGCGACACCGGCAGCGATCGCCGCCGCGCAGCGGCTGGCGGCGCAGGACACCCCCGGCTACGTGAGCGCCTGGGACGACCGCTCCGGCGTGGGCGTGGCGACGCTGGAATTCCCGCTGCGCGCCAATACCAACCAGGGCACCTGGCTGGTGGACGCCGGCGGCAGGACCATCGACGTGGACGCGGACGTGCTGCCCGACGACGCGCGTGCCGGGCCGGCGGCCAAGGCCTTCTTCGACAGGCATCCGGACGCGGCGCCGTTCGCCCCGGCGCAGGCCGCCGGCACCGCGCCGCTGCCCGATGGCGGCATACGCCTGCTCTATGCCACGCCGCTGCGCGGCTGCCATGCCTGCGCCGACGACGGCACGCTCACCCTGGGCTACGACTTCGACGCCCAGCGCCGCTTCATCGGCAAGCAGGTGGTGGCGCTGCACTGACGCCGTCGCCTCGGGAAGCCGGGGCGATGGCTGCGACAGGCCGGCTCACTGGCGACCGAAGCGACGCGCCGGCCGGCGTTCTCTCCCCTCGGTTCCGGTGGATGCGTTGCGGCGCCATCCACCGGAAAACGCAACGGCCTTCACCGCACGAACGCGATGCGCTCCATGTGCGCGTTGTTGGCCGCGGCCAGGACCTTGGCCATCGTGTCGTACTCGGCGTCCGGGCTGGCATCGATGCGCAGCTCCGGCAGGTTGCCGGCATGCAGCCGGGCCTGTTCCTGCAATCGCGCCTGCAGGGCGGCGACCGGCAGCGCCTGTCCGTTCCAGGCAAGCTGGTTGGCGGCATCCACGCGCAGTTCGATCGGCGGCGGCGGTTCGACCCGCTGCACGGGACGGGTCGTGTGCTGCGGCAGATCCACCGGGATCGGCCACGACACCAGCGGCGCGGTGACGATGAAGATGATCAGCAGCACCAGCATCACGTCCACCAGGGGAGTGACGTTGATCTCGGCGATCGGGCCGGAACTTCCTGCTGCACTGAATGCCATGGTCCGCTCCTTCGGCGAGGCGACATGCCCCGGCCCGACACTACGCCGCGCGCCCTTCAGCGGCGGGCACCGCGTACCGTCGCGTTCAGCCCCCGTTTCGCCACGCGCGCACGGCCGCCGCCACGTTCATGCGCGAGCCGGCATCGCCGCGGCGATGTTGACGACGGCCCGGCTATGCTTTGCCGATGAAACGCAATGCCTGCCTGCTGCCCTTCGCCGCGTCCCTGTTGCTGGCCTGCGCCGGCACCGGCGCGCAGACCCTCGACGCCCAACGCGCCGCGATGCGCATGGCCCTCGACGCTGCCGAGCGCGGCCAGTCCGATGCCGCCGCCAGCGCCGGCCTGCGCGACCACCCGCTGTACGGCTGGCTCGAATACAGCGCGCTGCGCCGTGGCATCGACACCGTGGACACGCCGCAGGCGCTGGATTTCCTCAGGCGCTACCAGGGCCAGGCCGTGGCCGAGGCATTCCGCGCGGCCTGGCTGCCCGCGCTGGCGCGCCGCCAGGACTGGCCAACCCTGCTCGCCAACTGGCAACCGACCAGCGACGCCGGCCTGCAATGCGCCGAACTCAACGCGCGCCTGGCCACCGGCAAGGCCGACGCGAAGTGGAGCAGCGACGCCCAGGCGTTGTGGCGCGGCAGCGGCAAGTCCCTGCCCGATGCCTGCGACCCGGTGTTCGCCGCGCTCGCCGATCGCGGCGGGCTGACGCCGGCGCTGCGCTGGGAACGCATCGACGCGGCCGCCGATGCGCAGCAGCCGGGCGTGATGCGCGCGGCGGCGCGCGGCCTGCCCGCCGCCGAACTGGCGCAAGCCAACGATTACGCCGCCTTCGTCGACAAGCCCGACGCGCGCGCGCTGAACTGGCCGAAGACCGCGCGCAGCCGCCGCATCGCCACCGACGGCCTGGCGAAGCTGGCGCGGACCGATCCGGACGCCGCCGAACGGCAGCTGCCGCAGTACGCGCAGGCGCTGGGACTGGGCGCCGACCAGCAGGCGCAGGTGCGCTACCAGATCGCGCTGTGGACGGTGGCCTCGTACCAGCCCGATTCGGCGCGGCGGCTGGCGGCGGTGCCTGAGTCGGCCTACGACGAGCGCCTGCACGAATGGCGCGCGCGCGAGGCGATGGCGCGCGGCGACTGGCCCTCGGCGCTGGCCGCGATCCGCGCGATGCCCGCCGCCCAGCGCACCGATTCGCGCTGGCGCTGGTTCGAGGCGCGACTGCTGGAAAAGACCGGCAAGGCCGCCGAGGCCATGCCGCTCTATCGCGCCGTCGCCAGCGAATCCACCTTCCACGGCTTCCTCGCCGCCGACAGGCTGCAGCAGCCCTACGCGCTGTGTCCCTGGAACCCGGGCGACAGCGCGCAGGCGCGCGCGGCGGTGGCGCGCGACCCGGCGCTGGTGCGGGCGCTGGAACTGTTCCGCATCGACCGCGCGGCCTGGGCCGCGCGCGAGTGGGCCGACGCGCTGTCGCGGTTCGACGACACCCAGCGCCGGCTGGCGGTGGAAGTGGCCGGCGAAGGCGGCTGGTTCGACCGCGCGGTGTTCGGCCTGAAGGGCGCGCAGGAAATGCGCCTGTACGCACTGCGCTTCCCGCTGTACCACGACGACACCATCCGCCGCGAAGCCGCGCGCAACGCACTGGACCCGGCCTGGATCGCCGCCGAGATCCGCGCCGAGAGCACCTTCAACCCGAACGCGCGCTCGCCCGCCAACGCCATGGGCCTGATGCAGGTGCTGCCCGCCACCGGTGCCGGCGTCGCCAGGCGCATCGGCCTGACCGGCTATGGCGGCGCGGCCAGCCTGTACGACCCGGACACCAACATCGCCATCGGCAGCGCCTACCTGCGGCAGCTGCTGGACAAGTACGACGGCCTGCCCTACGTCACCATCGCCGCCTACAACGCCGGCCCCACGCCGACCGCGCGCTGGCAGTCGCAGCGCCCGGGCTTCGACCCGGATATCTGGATCGAGACCATCAGCTACAAGGAAACCCGCGAATACGTCGCCCGCGTGCTGGCCTTCAGCGTGATCTACGACTGGCGCCTCAACGGCAAGGCGGTGCCACTGGGCGACCGCATCGCCGGCCGCGTCGGTGCGCCGTCGCGCGGCTTCGCCTGCCCGAACGGATAGCGGACCTGGCCGCCCGCTCCGCCTTCGCGTCCGGCCTTTGTGCCTTTGTGTAGGAGCGAGGCCAGTCGCGATGGGGGCTTTCCCGTTCAAATCCCCGCACACGGCTGTGCGGGCTGTTGCAGAGGGATCTGCGCGCAAGCCCCATCGCGACTGGCGTCGCTCCTACACTAAGCAGGGGCAGGCGAAAAGCGGGGGCAGGCGCCGGGGCAACCCGTCTTCCGGCATCATTCGCGCATGAAGATCTATCTCGTCGGCGGCGCGGTCCGCGACCAACTGCTGGGCCTGGACGCCGGCGACCGCGACTGGGTGGTGGTCGGCGCCACCCAGCAGCAGATGGAAGCACAGGGCTTCAAGGCCGTGGGCCGCGACTTCCCGGTGTTCCTGCATCCGCACACCGGCGAGGAACACGCGCTGGCGCGCACCGAGCGCAAGAGCGGGCGCGGCTACCGCGGCTTCGTGGTCGACGCCGATCCGTCGGTGACGCTGGAGCAGGACCTGCAGCGCCGCGACTTCACCCTCAACGCCATCGCCCGCGACGAGGACACTGGCGAACTGGTCGACCCGTGGGGCGGCGTGCGCGACATCGAGGCGCGGGTGCTGCGCCACGTCGGCCCGGCCTTCGTCGAGGATCCCCTGCGCGTGCTGCGCGCGGCGCGGTTCATGGCGCGCTTCGCGCCGCTGGGCTTCACCCTCGCTCCCGAGACCGCCGAGCTGATGCGGCACATCGCCGCCAGCGGCGAACTGGACGCGCTGGTGCCCGAGCGCATCTGGCAGGAACTGCGCAAGGCGCTGCGCTCGCCGCGTCCCTCGGCGTTCCTGCGCACGCTGCACGACACCGGCGCGCTGGCCTCGATCCTGCCGGAAGTGGACGCGCTGTACGGCGTGCCGCAGCGCGCCGAATTCCATCCGGAGGTGGACACCGGCGTGCACCAGGAAATGGTTAGCGACATGGCGGCGCGGCTGGCGCCGGGCGACGACCTGGCCGGCTTCGCCGCACTCACCCACGACCTGGGCAAGGCGCTCACCCCGGCCGACCAGCTGCCGCGCCATGTCATGCACGAGCAGCGCGGGCTGAAGCCGCTGGCCGCGCTGTGCGAGCGCCTGAAGGTTCCCGCCGACCATCGCCAGCTGGCCGAAGCGGTGTGCCGCGAGCACCTCAACGTGCACCGCATCGACGAACTGCGCGACGCCACGGTGCTGGAGCTGATCCAGCGCTGCGACGGCTTCCGCCGCCCCGAGCGCATCGCACAGCTGGCGCTGGCCTGCGAATGCGACAAGCGCGGCCGGCTCGGCTTCGAGGACAGCGACTACCCGCAGCGCGCCACGCTGCTGCGCCTGCATGCCGCCGCGCTGGCGGTCAACGCGCGCGACATCATGGCCGAAGGCCTGCAGGGGCCTGCCATCGGCAAAGCACTGGACAAGGCGCGGATCGCAGCAATCGCCACCGCACGTGCGCGTCTGTAGGGGCATCTGTAGGAGCGCCTGTAGGAGCGACGCCAGTCGCGAGGGGCTTTCCC
>JAEWOJ010000116.1 GCA_023399815.1 Pseudomonadota bacterium
GGGCGCGGGGGCGGCACCGGTAGCCCCCCTGCGCGACGCGGGTCGCTCCTACAGATTTTTCCCGGTTTCCGGCCGGTTGAGGTAAAGCAGCAGGATTTCGTCTTTGCCAGGCAGGTGGACAATGCCGTTGGCGCGGAAGCGACGTAGGTCGGGGATGTAACCCCGACCTACCGGGTCACAGATTTGTTGAGGTAGAGCAGCAGGGTCTCGTCCTTGCCGGGCAGGCGGACGGTGCCGTTGGCGCGGAAATCCAGCTTGTGCAGCAGGTCGGTCGAACGCTCGTTGCCCGGCGCGACGATCGCGCACAACCGTCCCAGTCCCAATGTCTGCCGCGCGTAGGCCAGCACCGCGCGGGCCGCTTCCAGCGCGTAGCCCTGGCCGGTGTGGCGCTCCAGCAGCGCATAGCCCAGGTCCGGGTGCGGCAAGGCGGCGCGATGCACCAGTCCCGCGTTGCCCAGCCATGCGCCATCGCTGCGGCGCTCGACCGCGTACATGCCGTAACCATGCCGCGCGTAGCTCACCATCGGGCCAATGCGGATGCACTCGCGCGCCTGCTCCAGCGTGCGCACGCCGCGGTCGCCGATGTAGCGATGGAAACCGGGTTCGTTGAGCAGCTCCAGCATCGCCGCGGCGTCGCCGTCGTCGTCGCGCAGCGGGCGCAGGAGCAGGCGCTCGGTTTCGATCAGCATGGCGTGCCCTGTCGATGAGTCATTGCCGTGCAGCATCGCATCAACGGGAAGGTGGCCGGGCGGTTGGGTGCCGACCGTGGGTCGGGGCATCTGGCCATGTCGTGGCAATGCGGCACGGGCAACGGCCGTGTCCTCAGCGCGGAAAGCTACCCCTCCCCGACCCGCCCGGCCCAGCGCAGTGCGTTGGGCGTTCGGCAGGCCCGCGCAGCAGTGCTGCGCAAGCCGGGCCTGCCTCACCCCCTTCGCTGCGCGAAAAGGCGGGGGCAGCCGCTCGATCTTGCCGGGTACCGCCCCTCCCCTTTGGCGAAGCCAAGGGGGAGGTTGGGAGGGGGTCAATCGAACAGCGCCTGTATCGCCGCCAGCCCGGCTTTCGCGCGCTCCTGCTTGTTCGCCGCGTCGGCCACCGGGTCGGCGCCGTCGCGCTGGATCTCGGCCGCCGGCAGTTCCCCGAAGAAGCGGCTGGGCTTGAGCCGCACGTGCTCGCCGAACTTGCGGGTCAGGCGGCTGTAGCTCATCCACAGCTGGATCTTGGCGCGGGTGATGCCCACGTACAGCAGGCGCCGCTCTTCCTGCAGGTTGCCCTCGTCGAGGCTGACCTGGTGCGGCAGCACGCCGTCCTCGCAGCCGACGATGAACACGTACGGGAACTCCAGGCCCTTGGAGGCATGCAGGGTCATCATGCGCACCTGGTTGCCGCCGTCGTCCTTGTCGCTGCGCGAGATCAGCGCCAGCTGCGCGGCCATGTCGGCGGCGCTGGCGCCGCGCGGGCCGTTCTCGAACCACGAGGCCAGCTCTTCCAGGTTGTTGGCGCGGCGCTCGTAGCCGGCGGTGTCCTTGGCCTGGTGGCGCAGCTCGGCCAGCAGGCCCGAGTCCTTGGCCACGCGCCGCACCAGGTCGCCGGAGGAGCTCTGGCGCATGTCCATGCGCAGCGCGCGCAGGATGTCGGTGAACCGGCTCAGGCTGTTGGCCGCGCGCGGCGGCAGCTGCGCCAGCGCGCCCATCGCCTCGGCCGCCTGCGCCATCGACATGCCCTTCTCCGAGGCCAGTTCGGCCAGCTTGGCCAGGGTGCCGGCGCCGACGTCGCGCTTGGGCGCCTGCACCGCGCGCATGAACGCGGTGTCGTCGTCCGGGTTCACCAGCAGGCGCAGCCAGGCCAGCGTGTCCTTCACTTCCTGCCGTTCCAGGAACACGGTGCCGCCGGTGAGGTGGTAGGGCACGCCGACCAGCTGCATCGCCTTTTCCAGCGGCCGGCTCTGGAAGTTGCCGCGGAACAGGATGCAGAAATCGCTCCACGGCACGCGCCGGCTGGTGGCGATGAACTGGATCTCGGCGGCCACCTTCTCCGCCTCGTGCTCGCTGTTGCGGCATTCCCACACGCGGATGCGCTCGCCGTCGGCCTGGTCGGACCACAGCGTTTTCAGGTGTTCGTGCGGGTTGTGCGCGATCAGCGCGTTGGCCGCGCGCAGCACGCGGTTGGAGCAGCGGTAGTTCTGTTCCAGCTTGATGATCTGCAACGCCGGGTAGTCGCGCCCCATCTGCTGCAGGTTCTCGGGATTGGCGCCGCGCCAGGCGTAGATCGACTGGTCGTCGTCGCCCACGCAGGTGAAGTTGCCGCGCTCGCCGGCCAGCTGCCTGAGCAGGCGGTACTGGGCGTCGTTGGTGTCCTGGCATTCGTCCACCAGCAGGTAGCCGATGCGCTCGCGCCAGGCCACGGCGATGTCCGGGTTCTCTTCCAGCACCTGCACCGGCAGGCGGATCAGGTCGTCGAAATCCACCGCGTTGAATGCGGTCAGTCGCGCCTGATAGAGCTCGTACACCATCGCAGCGTCCTTCTCGCGGTTGCTGCGTGCGGCGGCCATCGCCTGCTCCGGCGAGAGCCCGGCGTTCTTGGCGCGCGAGATCAGGTTCTTCATGTCCTCGATGTCGTCGGGCTTGGCGTTGCTGCCGCCGAGCAGGTCCTTGACCTGCGCCGCCGCGTCGTCGGCGTCGAAGATGGAGAAGCCGCGCTTCAGGCCCGCCGCGGCGTGCTCGATCTGCATGAACTTCAACCCCAGCGCGTGGAAGGTGCAGATGGTCACCTCCTCGGCCTGCCCGCCGCGCAGGCGCCTGGCCACGCGCTCGCGCATTTCCTTGGCCGACTTGTTGGTGAAGGTGATCGCGGCGATGCGGCGGGCGCTGTAGCGGCCGCTGCCGATCAGGTGGGCGATCTTCTCCACGATCACGCGGGTCTTGCCGCTGCCGGCGCCTGCCAGCACCAGCAGGGGGCCTTCGGTGTGCAGCACCGCCGCGCGTTGGGGGGGGTTGAGGGAATCTAGCATCGAGGAACGAGTGGAGAGGAACGAGAAACGAGAGAAAGCCCGATCAGGCCGGCGGCGGGTATTCTGTCACCTCGCTGGGGCCGCCGTTGCCTTCACCCGTTCCTCGTTCCTCTCCACTCGTTCCTCGCTCATGGCCAAGCTCTATTTCTACTATTCGGCGATGAACGCCGGGAAGACCACCACCCTGCTGCAGTCGGCGCACAACTACCGCGAGCGCGGCATGCGGGTGGCGATCATGACCCCGCGCCTGGACCACCGCGCCGGCAGCGGCGTCGTCGCTTCGCGGATCGGCCTGCAGGCCGAGGCCATCGCCTTCGAGCACGACACCGACCTGCAGCAGCTGGTCGAGCGCGACATCGCCACGCACGGGCGGCTGGGCTGCGTGCTGGTGGACGAGGCGCAGTTCCTGAGCAAGGCGCAGGTGTGGCAGCTGAGCGAGGTGGTGGACCAGCTGCGCATCCCGGTGCTGTGCTACGGCCTGCGCACCGACTTCCGCGGCGAGCTGTTCGAGGGCAGCCAGTACCTGCTGGCCTGGGCCGACGAGATGCAGGAGATCAAGACCATCTGCCACAGCGGCAAGAAGGCGACGATGACCGTGCGCGTGGACGGGAACGGCTTCGCCGTGCAGGACGGCCCGCAGGTGGAGATCGGCGGCAACGACCGCTACGTGTCGGTCAGCCGCGCCGAGTTCAAGAAGATCACCCGCGGCGAAGGCCGCATCGAGCCGATGCAGGCGCCGTTGCCGCTGTAGTGCCGGCCGCCTCTTGCCCCTCCCCAATCCTCCCCTTTCGGCTTCGCCGAAAAGGAAGGGGGCAGATGCCGTTGTGAACGAATGACCTGTAGGAGCGATGCCAGTCGCGATGGACTTTCGTGCAGATCCTTCCGCAACTGCCCGCGTATCCGCAGGGCGCAATGGGAAAACTCCGTCGCGACTGGCGTCGCTCCTACAGTGTTCCTACGGTTTCGGTGTTTCGGGAATGACCTGTTTCGCCGCCGGGCCGCGGGTGGCGCAGCCGCTGCCATCCGCATGGCCGGCGCTGCAGCGGTAGACGCGCACGTAGTCCACCAGCATCGTTTGCGGGTAGGCGTCCTTGTCGATGCCGGTGGCGTTGACCGTGCCGGCCCAGTCGCCGCCGACGGCGAGGTTGAGCAACAGGTGGAACGTCGAGGCGGCATCGAACGGCGCGCCGGGCGGCGCGTCGATCCAGTCGCCCCGCGCGTCCTGCCGCTGCGAATACCAGTGTTCGGCGCGCTGGCTGACGTAGTGCACGCCATCGACGTACCAGCGGATCTCGTCCTGCTCCCATTCCAGTGCATAGACGTGGAAGCCGTCGGCCGGGGTGGCGCCGTCGGGCAAGACGTACCAGGTGCCGGCGTGCACGTTGCCGGGCGGTTGGCGACCATAGTGCAGCGTGCCATGCACGCGCGTTTCCGGCGTGCCGGGCATCGCACCCGGCATGTCGGAAAGCGTGCCCAGGTTCACCGCTTCCATGATGTCGATCTCGCCCGAGGACGCCCAGCCGCCGTAGGGCGAACCGGTCGGCAGCATCCAGATCGCCGGCCAGCTGCCCTGCCCGGCCGGCAGCTTCGCGCGGATCTCGAAGCGGCCGAACGTCCACTCCTGCCGGCCCTTGGTGCGCAGCCGCGCCGAGGTGTACGACAGCGTGGCGGTGGCATCGCCGCGACCATCCGGCAACGCCGGTCCGGTCCAGTCCTCGCGGCGGGCGACGAGGTGCAGCAGGCCGTCGGCGAGCCAGGCGTTGGCGCCCGGCGCGCGGTCGCGGCGCGAGGTGTAGCACTGCTGCTCGTGGTTGCCGCCACCCCAGCAGTTGTCTTCCAGCTCCCACTTCGACGGGTCGATGGCGTCGCCGTCGAATTCGTCCTGCCAGACCAGCTCCCAGTGCGGCGACGACGCCTGCGCGCCGCCAGCGGACAGGAGGGCCGCCGCCAGCAGCAGCGGCCACGGGCTCACGGCGCCGGGCACTCGATCTTCCGCTCGTAGTCGGTGCCGATGCTTACCTTCGCCAGCGACAGGCGCAGGCCGTCGCCGCCGCGCAGGGCGAACGGCATGTCCAGCCTGCCGGTGTCGATGCCGGCGCCGCGCAGGCACTTGAGCGGCACGCCCAGCCGCGTCCATTCGCCGCGCGGCAGTTGCGCCAGCGCCTCGCCGATGGCCAGTTCGCCGCGGCAGCCTTCGCCGCAGCCGGCGATGTAGCCCACCTGCGCGCCGGCCGGCAGCGCATCGACCCGCACCTGGGCGATCACCAGCACGTCGCCGTTGGTTTCGCGCACCAGGTCCAGCGGCATGTTCGAGCGCAGTTCGACGATGCCCGCGCCCTTGAAGTCGAACTGGCGCGCGCCTTCCTGCACCTCGGTGTTGACCGCGGCCATCGTCACCGAACCGTCGGCGGTGACGACGTTGGGATGCACGACGTCCATCGCCTCGCCGTCGGCGCCGACCAGGCGCAGGGTCAGGCCGGTGGTCGCCACGCCGCGGTCGAACCAGGTGCTGGTGCGCGAGGCGTTGGGGTCGATGCCCGGGTCCTCGGACAAGGCCGGCAGGTTGCCGTCGTCGGCATAGGTCAGGCCATGGCCATAGGCGAACTGCGGGTCGTAGCCCTTCTGGCCGACGTTGTTGGCGTACTGGTCGGCGCGGCGCGGCCAGGAGAAGCTCAGCTTGCCGCGGAAATCGTGCTGCACGCGGCCATCGGGCCCGCGCAGCAGCACGTCGGCGACGCCGGCGCCTTCCGAGCCCGGCAGCCAGGCGGCGACGAAGGCGTCGGCGGCGTTGATCTCGCGGTTCATCCACAGCGGGCGGCCGCTGAGGAAAACGGCGACCACGGGAATGCCGTCGGCCTTGAGCTTGCGGATCAGTTCCAGGTCGCCGGACCGGCCGCCCTTGAACATCAGGTCGGGCAGGTCGCCCTGGAATTCGGCATAGGGTTCCTCGCCGAACACCACCACCGCCACGTCGGGTTTGCTCTTGTAGGCGCCATCGACGGCCAGCTCGGCCTTGCCGCCGGCCGCCTGCACCTGCGCCTTCAGTCCGTCCCAGATCGTCTCGGCGTTGGGGAAATCTTCCCGTTTCGTGCCGTCGCCCTGCCAGGTCAGGGTCCAGCCGCCAGCCTGCGTGGCCATGTTGTCGGCGCCGGTGCCGGCCACCAGCACGCGCTGCTTCGGCGCCAGCGGCAGCACGCCGCCCTGGTTCTTCAACAGCACCAGCGATTCGCGCACCGCGCGCCGCGCCACGGCGCGGTGCTCCGGCGCGCCGAGCAGCTCGAACTTGCCGCCCAGCGCGCGCGCCGAGGGCCTGGGCTTCTCGAACAGGCCCATGCGGAACTTGGTGCGCAGGATGCGCCGCACCGCGTCGTCCAGCCGCGCCATCGGCAGGCTGCCGTCCCTGGCGTGGGCCAGGGTGCTTTCGTACATGCCCTTCCAGCTGTCCGGCGCCATCGCCATGTCCAGGCCGGCGATGTAGGTCTGCGCGCAATCGGCGTTGCTGCAGCCCTTGACCTGGCCGTGACCGTTCCAGTCGCCGACGACGAAGCCGCCGAAGTGCATCCGGTCCTTCAGCACGTCGGTCAGCAGCGGCTTGTTGCCGTGCATCTTCTCGCCGTGGAAGCTGTTGAACGAGGCCATCACCGACTGCGCGCCGGCGGCGATCGCCGGCACGTAGCCGGCGGCATGGATGTCGCGCAGCTGCGCCTGGCTGACCGTGGTATCGCCCTGGTCCTTGCCGTTGTCGGTGCCACCGTCGCCGAGGAAGTGCTTGACCGTGGTCATCACGTGGTGGTCGTCGAGGAAGTCGGGCGCGCCGGCCTTGCCCTGCAGGCCCTCGACGAACACGCCGGCGTAGCTGGCCACCAGCGCCGGGTCCTCGGAATAGCCTTCGTAGGCGCGGCCCCAGCGGTCGTCCTGCGGCACCGCCACGGTTGGCGCGAAGGTCCACTCCATGCCGGTGGTGCGGGTTTCGGCAGCGGTGATGCGGGCGATCTCGCGCAGCAGCTCCGGGTCGCGGGTGGCGCCGAGGCCGACGTTGTGCGGGAACAGGGTGGCGCCGACCACGTTGCTCTGGCCATGCATGGCGTCGATGCCCCAGATGATCGGGATCGCCTTGCCGCCGCCGCGGGTATCCATCGACGCTTCCCAGAACGCGTCTGCCAGCGCCAGCCAGTCCTTGGGCGGGGCGTTGTACCTGCCGCCGGGGTCGGAGCCGCCGCCGGCGAGGATCGAGCCGAGGCGATACTTGCGCACCTCGTCCGGGGTGATGCTGGCGATGTCGCCCTGTACGATCTGGCCGACCTTCTCCTCCAGCGTCATCGCCGCCATCAGTGCGTCGATGCGCGTCTCCATCGCCGGATCCAGGGCCAGCGGCCAGGCCGGCTGCGGCCACTGCGCGGGATCGATCCGCACGGTGCCGGCGTCCTTGGCGGGTGCCGGCGCGGCGCCGGCGACGGACGCGCAGGCCAGCGCCAGGGCCATGCCCAGCAGCAGCGGATGCGGGCGGCGACGGGCAGGTAGGAGGGAATGCAGGAGTCTGGGCTTCATGGGCGACGGGCTTCCTGAACGGGGGGCCGGGAGAAACGCACGATTGTGCAGGACACCATGACAGCGTTGTCAGGCAGCGGCAGAATAGCGCCACTGGGTCATGATGGCTTGCTGCACAGCGGCATGTCGCATGCGGATAAAGTTGCAGCTGTATTCATGTGCGATGGCACGGGCTTGGCGGGAACCGGAAACGACATGACTGGCAAGAATCGGACGGCGGCCGACTCCACGCAGACGGCGGCGGGCAAGGCCGGGCGCGTGCGCATCGAGGACGTGGCGGCCATGGCGGGCGTGTCGATGAAGACCGTCTCGCGGGTGGTCAACAACGAGCCCAACGTCTCCGAGCGCACCCGCACGCTGGTCGAAGCGGCGGTGGAGAAGCTGCGCTACCGTCCGCTGCCCTCGGCGCGGACGCTGGCCGGGCGGCGCTCGTACCTGGTGGCGATGCTGTTCGACAACCCCTCCTCCAACTACCTGATGGAGATCGAGCTGGGCGTGCTCGACGCCTGCCAGGCGCAGCACTACAACCTGATGCTGGCGCCGCTGGTCTACGACGCCGGCGACATCGTGGACAAGGTCGAGTCGCTGATCATGCAGTCGCAGCTGGACGGCATCGTGCTCACCCCGCCGCTCACCGACGATGCCGCGCTGCTGGAACGGCTGGTCGCCCTGGGCATTCCCCATTCGAGCATCTCGGCCAAGGAACAGAACCGCCACGTCGGCGTGGTCGTCGACGAGATCGGCGCGGTAGGCGCGCTGATGGCGCACCTGGCCTCGCTCGGCCATACCCGCATCGCCCACATCAAGGGCCATGCCGCGCACGGCGCCAGCATGTGGCGCCTGGCCGGCTACCGCGAGGGCCTGCGCCGCGCCGGGCTGCGCTACGACGCCGCGCTGGTGATCGACGGCGAGTTCTCCTACGAATCGGGCTACGCGGGCGCCAACCTCCTGCTCGACCTGCCCGAACGGCCCACCGCCATCTTCGCCGCCAACGACGACATGGCCGCCGGCGTCATCAGCGCCGTCTGCGAGCGCGGCCTTTCCGTGCCGGGCGACGTCTCCGTCTGCGGCTTCGACGACACGCCGATCTCCCGCCAGATCTACCCGGCGATGACCACGGTGCGGCAGCCCACGCGCGAGATGGGCCGGCTGGCCGGGCTGGAGCTGATCAAGGAAATCCGCGAGATGGGCAGCGGCGGCGTGGTCGACGTGGCCTATACGCTGCAGGTGCGCCGCTCCACCGGGCCGGCACCGACGGCCTGAGCGGCGGCGGTGACGGCCGGGTTGGCGGCCTTCCATGGGCGATTGCCGCAGGAGCGCGACCCCGCATCGCCGGGGGGCTTCCCCGTGCACCAAGACGTGCCCGCCGACGCGTGCCGCCAGTCCCCGTCTTCCTGCCTGTTACCCCCTTGAGCAGCCGGGTTTTGCGGCAGGGCAACAACTCGATTCCCTTGTTTTTCAGCGCGTTGCATTTGAAACAGGTGTGTTTGACCGGCAAATTTGACAACGCTGTCAGATTGCCCTCCAATCCCAGACGCCAGCCTTCCGGCTGGATATCAGTCGAAACGCACCGCAACCAGAAACCCACTTGAATCCACTTGAATCCCTGGGGAGGGAAGGTTCATGAGGCAGTCCCGTATCGCGCCGAAGCGGCGCCTGTTGACGACCGCATTGCTGTTTGCCCTGGCACCGCCGCTTGCCGCGCATGCCAGCACCGACAATCCCGACGACCCGATGCCCGCGCCGCAGGTGGCGGGCGGTGCGCAGGACGCCGACGCGGCGCCCGCGAAGGGGGAGCCGGTCACCACGCTCAGGGAGGTCATCGTCACGGCCACCAAGCGCGAAACCAACCTGATGAAGACGCCCATCGCCATCACCGTGTTCGGGCAGGAGGAACTCGACCAGCGCGGCATCAGCAACGTGAAGGACATCTTCCCGCTGGTGCCCAACATGGACGTGAACTTCGACTCGTCGCAGACGGCGCCCGTGATCTCGATGCGCGGCGTGCGTTCGACCAACATCACCGAACTGGGCGATCCCGCGGTCGGCCTGCACCTGGACGGCATCTATTCCCCGCGCCCGCAAGGCGCGATGGCGCTGATGTTCGACGTGGAGCGCGTTGAAGCCCAGCGCGGCCCGCAGGGCACGCTGTTCGGGCGCAATTCCACCGTCGGCAACGTGAACATAATTTCCCGCCGCCCCGATGCGTCGGCGTTCGATGCCAACCTCGGGATGGAAGTGGGGCGCTGGAACCAGCGCAAGGTGCAGGGCATGGTGAACATCCCGGTCGCCGAGACGTTCTCGCTGCGCGCCTCCTTCGTCACGGAAAAGCGAGATTCCTACCTCAAGGGCTATTACGACCCGAACCAGTGGGATACCCGCTACCTCCCCGACTACGCGAAGAACGCCCCGGCGTATTCCGGCACGCCCGAGCAGCGCAACCTCGTGCAGCGGGCGCGCTGGTGGGGCGGTGGCCAGGACGGGTTGCAGGACATCGTCAAGGCCGACCCCAGCGACTTCTACAACAACGCCGACCAGTACGCCTTCCGCGTCGCCGGCCTGTGGAAGCCGTCGGAGGATTTCTCCTGGCTGCTGTCCTACGAGAAGTTCCGCGACATGAGCGCCGGCAACACCGACACGATCGACTGCAAGAAGGCGAGCAAGCGCGTCGTCATGCGCGACGGCGCGCTGGCGCCGCTGCAGGGCTGCGAGGATACCTACGGCCCCGGCGCGGACTCGTACACCTCGCTGGTCAGCGTTCCCGGCCAGCTGGACCTGAGCATCGACAGCGTCCGCTCCAACCTGCGCTGGGACGTCAGCGACGCCATGGCGCTCGTGTACAACGCGGGCTGGGCGAAGCAGCTGCGCACGCAGGTGTCCGACCAGGACCGCGGCGTGACCGACTGGGACATGTCGATCTTCTTCCGCAAGACCGACTACCGTTCGCAGTCGCATGAACTGCAGCTGCAATCGACCGGAAACGGCCCGTTCCAGTGGATCACCGGCCTGTTCTACTTCAAGGAAGACAACAACATGCAGGGCGGCTGGATGAACTCCATGGCCAGCGCCAGCTACTGGAACCAGCCGGACCGCACGCTCGCGTCGAAGGCGATCTTCGCCCAGGGCACGTATTCGCTGCGGGACGACCTGCACCTGACCCTCGGCTACCGCCGCACCAAGGACACCAAGCAGGATGTCGGCGGCCACAACATGGACTGCAACGACAGCAATCCGAACCTCGCCGATCCGACCCTCAACGACGGCAAGTGCTTCCCGGCATGGGACCGCGATGCCTACCTGCAGCTGCCGAAGGATTACTTCTGGAATCCGGCGATCTACACCCCGGTGACCAACAACGACATCCGCGGCGAGTGGAGCTACAACATGTGGCGCGTCGGCCTGGATTACGATCTCAGCGACCGCACCCTGCTGTTCGGCTACGTGGCCAACGGCATCAAGGCCGGCGGCATCGGCGACGTGGTGGTGCAGTACGAGCAGGACCCCCTCACCACCGAATATCCGCTGGGCCCGGACGGCCAGCGCATCGTCAAGAAGCGCCACGAGAACACCTACGACCCGGAAGAAGTCGTCACCTGGGAAATGGGCATCAAGACGACCCTGCTCGACAACCGCCTGCGCCTGATGGCGACGGCGTTCTTCAGCGACTACAGCGACATGCAGATCGCCACGTCCAGGCCGTTGTTCGTCACCTATGCGTTCGAGCGCGACAACAACGGGCAGCCGACCGACGTGGTCGAGGCCAACGAGTTCACCGTGTTCCAGACCGCCAACATCGGCAAGGCCAGGATCCGGGGCCTGGAGCTGGAGTACGACTGGGCCGTCAGCCAGAAGGGCCGCTTGAACGGCCACCTGGCCTGGCTGGATACCAAGATCACCAGCCAGTTCATCCAGCAATGGGGCTTTGCCCCCGCCGATCTCTACGAGATCAGCTACGACGCCTCCGTGGACCCGGAGAACACGCAGCTCACCGTCGACCTCAAGGGCAACGAGCTGCCGTCCTCGCCGAAGTTCACGGCCGCCATCAACTACAGCTACATGTTCGACCTGAAGTCGGGTGCCACGATCCTGCCCTGGGTCAGCGTGAACTACCGCACCTCGTCCTACTTCACCATCTTCAACACGGACAAGCACGAGGACCTGTTCGCCACCGCGACGCCGGACGCCTTCAGCGACAAGCGCCCGTCCTCGACCAACGTGTCGCTCGGCGTCAAGTACACCGCGCCGGACACCCGCTGGAGCGTGGAAGGGTTCATGAACAACGCCACCGACACCACCGAGTTCTACTGGGCGGGTGGCGGCGACGGCCTGGTCAAGGGCCCCGTGTCCATGCCGCGTTTCTACGGAGTGCGCTTCAACTACAACTTCGGCCGGTAACAGGAACGCGTACAGCCACCCGCTTCGCGCGGATGCGCACCGGATCGGAGGATCCGGTGCGCATCCGCGAGTGGAGCGGGTGGCTGATCCGCTTTCGGGACCGGACGCGGTCGAACCCCATGAACCCCATGAGGAGAACCGGATGAGAACCATCCTGATGACGAGCCTGCTGGCGATGGCGCTGCCGGGGCAGGCGCTGGCCGGCTCTTCGGAGCGGAATGACGGGGCGGTGGTCGTGTACACCACCGCGCAGGGCGCCACGCGGCAGATGGTGCGCAGCCAGGCGGCGGCGCTGTCCGGCGGGCACCCGCTGACCGAGGCCGAGAACTCGGTGTTCGTCGAGCCCGGGCGCCGTTTCCAGACCCTGCTCGGCATCGGCGGGGCCATCACCGATGCCACCGCCGAGACCTTCGCCAAGCTGGACGACGCGCGCCAGCAGGAACTGTTGCGCGCCTACTACGACCCCGAGCAGGGCATCGGCTATACCCTGGCGCGCACCACCATCCACAGCTCGGATTTCAGCAGCGGCAGCTACACCTACATCGCCGAAGGCGACGCGGCGCTCGCCAGCTTTTCCGTCGAGCATGACCGCAGGTACCGCATCCCGATGATCAAGCGGGCGATCGCGGCGGCGGGCGGCACGCTGCCGCTGCTGGCCAGCCCGTGGAGCGCGCCGGCGTTCATGAAGGACAGCAAGGACATGCTCCACGGCGGCAAGCTGCTGCCGCAGTACGCCGACGCCTGGGCGAAGTACTACGTCAGGTTCCTCGATGCCTACCAGGCCGAGGGTATCCCGGTCTGGGCGATCAGCGTGCAGAACGAGCCGATGGCCAGGCAGACCTGGGAGTCGATGCTGTTCAGCGCCGAGGAGGAGCGCGATTTCCTCAAGCACCACCTCGGCCCGACGATCAGGAACAGCACGCATGCCGGTACCAAAATCGTCGTGTGGGACCACAACCGCGACATGATGGTCCACCGCGCCAACGTGATCTTCGGCGACCCGGAAGCGGCGCAGTACGCGTGGGGCATGGGCTTCCACTGGTACGAGACCTGGGCCGGCTTCGACCCGATGTTCGACAACGTGGCGCGCGTGCATGCGGCGTGGCCGGACAAGGTACTGCTGCTGACGGAAGCGACGGTGGAGAAGTTCGACTGGTCGCAGCTGCAGCGCTGGTCGAACGGCGAGCGCTACGGCACGTCCATCATCAATGACCTCGACAGCGGCGCGTCGGGCTGGATCGACTGGAACATGCTGCTCGACGAGACCGGCGGCCCGAACCACGTCGGCAACTACTGCTTCTCGCCGGTCCACGCCGACACCCGCAGCGGCGAACTGGTCTACACGCCGAGCTACTGGTACATCGGCCACTTCTCGAAGTTCCTGCGCCCGGGCGCGCAGCGCGTGAGCGCGGCCAGCAGCCGCAGCAACCTGCTGGTGACCGCCTTCCTCAATACGGACGGCACGCTGGCGACGGTGGTGATGAACCCGACCGAGCAGCAGATCACGTACAACTACTACGTGGGAACCGCCTCGACCCGGATCACCATTCCGGCGCACGGCATCCAGACGCTGCTGCGTTGACTGCCGCGCCACGCCGGTGGCTGGCGTGGCGCGTTTCTTTCCAGGGAATGCGGGCAATCGTTCCGCCGGTGCGAATCCGTTGCCCGCGCCGGTTGCCTGCCTGCGCCGGGCGATGGCCGGCTCAGGTTCGCGCGAATCCGGAAGGGATGGCCTGGCCGCGTCGCCGATCGGCGACGCGGCCAGGCCATCCCTTCCGGATTCGCGCGAACCTGAGCCGGCCATCGCC
>JAEWOJ010000177.1 GCA_023399815.1 Pseudomonadota bacterium
GCTGCGCTTGGTGCCCAGGAACAGGATGGTGCCGCGCTTCTGGGCAACGGACGAGATGAAGTTCATCGCGTCGTTGAACAGCGGGACGGTCTTTTCCAGGTTGATGATGTGGATCTTGCCGCGGGCACCGAAGATGTACGGCGCCATCTTGGGGTTCCAGTAGCGGGTCTGGTGGCCGAAGTGGACGCCGGCTTCCAGCATCTGGCGCATGGTGATCTGGGACATTGCAGAACTCCTGATGGTGGAATCGTGCCGTGCGCGGCGGTTGTATGTGGGTCCGCACAGGGCTGCGCGGGCCTTTGGGGCGGGTCGCGCGACGATTCCGGGGTTGGGCTTCCCCTGCGCCTCCGTGGCCGAACCCCGACGAACGAGGCACCCCGGCACGGATGGGGGCGAAGGGTGTGGATTCACCGGTGACGCCCGGTGTGGGCGGCCCGTTGCGGCACAGGGCCGGCAAGCGAGCCGCGGGATTATAGGGCGCGGGCGGCCAGCGCGCAAACCGACGCCCCGGCGGGTCCGCGCGGGCGGGGCAAGGGTCGTTCAGGCTGGCGCCAATGGGTGATAATGGCGACCATGAGCGTGAACCTGAAAACCCCAGAAGAAATCGCGAAGATGCGCATCGCCGGCCGCCTGGCGGCCGAGGTGCTGGACATCATCGGCCCGCACGTCAAACCCGGTGTCACCACCGAGGAACTGGACCGCATCTGCCACGATCACATCGTCAACGTGCAGGGAGCGATCCCGGCCAACGTCGGCTACCGCGGCTTCCCCAAGACCCTGTGCACCTCGGTCAACAACGTCATCTGCCATGGCATTCCCAATGAGGCCAAGGTGCTGAAGGACGGGGACATCGTCAACATCGACGTGACCGTCATCAAGGATGGCTGGCACGGCGACACCAGCCGCATGTACTACGTCGGCACGCCGTCGGTGATGGCCCGGCGCCTGGTGGAGACCACCAGGGAAGCGATGTGGCGCGGCATCCGCGCGGTCAAGCCGGGCGCCACGCTGGGCGACATCGGCCATGCGATCCAGGAATACGCCGAGTCCGAGCGCTTCAGCGTGGTGCGCGAATACTGCGGCCACGGCATCGGCAAGGTCTACCACGACGAGCCGCAGGTGCTGCACTACGGCCGCCCCGGCCAGGGCCTGGTGCTCAAGCCGGGCATGACCTTCACCATCGAGCCGATGATCAACGAGGGCACCCGCCACGCCAAGGTGCTGCCCGACGGCTGGACCGTGGTCACCAAGGACCGCAAGCTCTCGGCGCAGTGGGAGCACATGGTGGCCGTGACCGAGGACGGCGTCGAAGTGCTGACGCTGTCGCCGGCCGAGTCCGAAAACGCGGGTTCCGCGACGGCATGAACCCACTGCCGGCGGATCTGGTCCAGCACGTACCGGACGCGCCGGCCGATCCCGCGGGCGATGCGCAGTGGGCCGCCGCGGCGCGGCAGTCGCTGGCCCATGCCGACGCGCGGCTGTGCCGTCGCTTCGAGCAGGGCGACAACATCGAGCGCCTGCTGGCGCTGCGCGCGCGCAGCGTCGACCACCTGATCCGCCAGGCCTGGCAGCGCTGCCTGCCGGCCGATGCCGGCCTGTCGCTGTTCGCGGTCGGCGGCTACGGGCGCGGCGAGCTGTTCCCGCGCTCGGACATCGACCTGCTGGTGCTGGGCGAACCCGACGCGCAGCAGGCGAACGAGGCCGCGCTGGCGCGCCTGTTCGCGCTGCTGTGGGACGCCGGCCTGCCGGCCAGCCACGCGGTGCGCTCGGCCACGCAATGCGTGCAGGCCGCGGCCGACCAGACCGTGCTCACCGCGCTGATCGAGGCGCGGCCGCTGTGCGCCGCGCCCGGCGCGCAGCAGGCGCTGGCGCGCGCGGTGGCGCCGACGCTGATCTGGCCGGCGCGCGACTACTTCCTGGCCAAGCGCGAGGAACTGCTGCGACGCCACCAGCGCTTCGGCGACACCGCCGACAACCTGGAGCCGGACATCAAGGACGGCCCCGGCGGCCTGCGCGACCTCAACACCCTGGGCTGGATGGCGCTGCGCGCGTTCGGCGTGAGCGATCTCGACGCGCTGGTCGGGCTGGGCCATCTCGGCCTGGACGAGGCCGCCGCGCTCAAGCGCGAGCGCGCGGTGCTGGCGCGGCTGCGCTTCGGCCTGCACCTGGTCGCGCAGCGCGCCGAGGAACGGCTGCGCTTCGACCACCAGAAGGCGCTGGCCGAGCGCATGGGGTTCGCCGACGACGCCGGCAACCTCGGCGTGGAAAAGATGATGCAGGGCTTCTACCGCAGCGCGACGGTGGTGCGGCGGATCAGCGACCGCCTGCTGCAGCGTTTCGAGGAGCAGTTCGACGGCGAAGCGGTGCCCGAGCCGGTCGGCGACGGTTTCTCGCTGCGCCGCGGCTACCTGTCGGCCGACGACCCGGCGTGGCCGCACGGCGACATCGCGCGCGTCTTCGCCCTGTTCGCCTGCTGGGCGCGCACGCCGCAGGTGCGCGGCCTGCACTCGCTGACCGCGCGCGGGCTGGCCGAGATGCTGGATGAGATTCCCGCCTACACCGAGGTGGACGAGGCGGTGCGCGAGCAGTTCATCGCCCTGCTGCGCGGCCCGCGCGCGGTGGACACGCTGGCGCGCATGGCGCGGCTGGGCGTGCTCGGGCAGTGGCTGCCGGCCTTCGCGCAGGTGTCCGGGCGCATGCAGTTCGACCTGTTCCACGTCTACACCGTGGACCAGCACACGCTGATGGTGCTGCGGAACATCGGCGTGTTCGCCGCCGGCCGCCCCGACGAGCGCTTCTCCATCGCCCACGAAGTCTGGCCGCGGCTGCGCAAGCCGGAGCTGCTGCTGCTGGCCGGGCTGTTCCACGACGTCGCCAAGGGCCGCGGCGGCGACCATTCCGAGCTCGGCGCGGTGGACGCGCGCGCCTTCTGCACCGCGCACGGCCTGAGCGCCACGGACACCGACCTGGTGGCGTGGCTGGTGGAGCAGCACCTGCGCATGTCGGTCACCGCGCAGAAGCAGGACATCACCGATCCAGAGGTGATCCACCGTTTCGCCGGGCTGGTCGGCAGCCGTGAGCGCCTGGACTACCTGTACCTGCTGACCTGCGCCGACATCGCCGGCACCAGTCCCAAGCTGTGGAATGCATGGAAGGACCGGCTGCTGGCCGACCTGTATTTCGCCGCGCGCCGCGCCCTGCGGGAAGGCCTGGAGCCGCCGCTGCCCGAAGCCGAACGGGTGCAGGAAGCCCGCGCCAGCGTGCGCGGGCTGATGTGCGCGCTGGGCCATGCCGATGCGGTGATCGAGCGCCAGTTCGGCGCGATGCCGGACGAGAGCTTCGTGCGTTTCCGCCCCGAGCAGCTGCTGTGGCAGGCGAGCTCGCTGATGGAGGTGTCGCGCGGCGGCACCCTGGTCAAGGCGCGGCGGATCGCGCCGGAAAGCGATGCGCTGGAGGTGTTCGTGCACTCGCCCGACCGCGACGGCCTGTTCGCCGCGATCGTGATGACGCTGGACCGCGCCGGCTACAGCATCCACCGCGCGCGCGTGCTCGACGGGCCGGAGGACACCATCTTCGATACCTTCGAGGTGACGCCGGCCGGCAGCTTCGCCGATGGCGACACTGCGCGCCTGGAGCTGCTGCTGCGCAAGGCGCTGGCCGGCAACATCCAGATCCTGCGGCCGGCGCGGCGGGTGATCCCGCGCCAGCTCAAGCACTTCCGCTTCGCGCCACGCATCGAGTTCATCGACAGCGCCGAGCACGGCCGCACCGTGCTGAACCTGGTCGCGCCCGACCGCCCCGGCCTGCTTGCCGACGTCGCGCACGTGCTGCGCGACCAGCAACTGCGGGTGCAGGACGCGCGCATCGCCACCTTCGGCGAGCGCGCCGAGGACCAGTTCCAGCTCACCGACCGCCACGACCGCCCCCTTACCGAAACCTCCCGGCAGGCCCTGCGCGACGCGCTGCTGGCCTGCCTGGACCCCGAGAAAACGCCAGGAGACCTCCACTGATGGCCACCAGGAAGACCACCGCCAAGAAGGCGGCGCCGAACAAGGCCGCCCCGGCCCCCGGCAAGCCCGCCGCGGGCAAGGCCGCGCCGGCGAAGAAGGCGGCCAAGGCCGCGAAGAAGGCCGTCGCCGCCAAGCCGAAGGCCGTGCCCAAGCCCATCGAATCGATCGGCCCGCGCAGCCTGCGCAAGCCGCCGGCGCCGGGCGTGGCGGAAATGAAGTTCGGCATCGAGAGCGCGTTCGAGCGCCGCGCGATGCTGACCATGGACGAGATCGAGGGCTATACCCGGCCGCTGGTCAACCGCGTCATCGACGGCCTGGAATCGGGCGAGTTCCGCGTCGCCGAGCCGGACGGCAACGGCGGCTGGAAGGTCAACGAGTGGCTGAAGAAGGCGGTGCTGCTGTATTTCCGCGTCAACGACATGACGGTGATGGATGGCCGCCCGGCGCCGTTCTGGGACAAGGTCGAATCGCGCTTCGCCGGCTACGGCGAGGCCGAGTTCCGCGCCGCCGGCGTGCGCGTGGTGCCCGGCGCCATCGCCCGCCGCGGCTCCCACTTCGGCAGGGACGTGGTGCTGATGCCGAGCTTCACCAACATCGGCGCGCACGTGGGCGAGGGCACCATGGTCGATACCTGGGCCACGGTCGGCTCCTGCGCGCAGGTCGGCAAGCACTGCCACCTGTCCGGCGGCGCCGGCATCGGCGGCGTGCTGGAACCGCTGCAGGCCAGCCCGACCATCATCGAGGACCACTGCTTCATCGGCGCGCGCTCGGAAGTGGTGGAAGGCGTGGTCGTCGGCCACCACAGCGTGATCGGCATGGGCGTGTTCCTCAGCCAGAGCACGCGCATCTACAACCGCGCCACCGGCGAGATCAGCTACGGCTACATCCCGCCCTACAGCGTGGTGGTGTCCGGCTCGCTGCCGAGCAAGGACGGCAGCCACTCGCTGTACTGCGCGGTGATCGTCAAGCAGGTCGACGCCCGCACCCGCAGCAAGACCAGCGTCAACGACCTGCTGCGCGGCCTGGCCGACTGACCGGGGCCGCCCACGACCCACGCTCGATTCCGCAGACGCATCCAACCGGGGAGAACGCAATGAAGACACGCAACGCGGCAGCCCGCCTGCCGACCGTCCTGCTCACCGCCGCGCTGGCGCTGGCCGGCGCCGCTTCCGCGCAGGACCTCAGCCGCTACAGCGAGGAAGGATTGCGTGCCGAGCTTGCGGGCATCGCCGACGCCGAGACCGCGGTGCTGGTGCCGATGCGCGACGGCATCGGCCTGTCCACCAACATCTGGCGTCCCAAGGGCGCCAGCGGTCCGCTGCCGACGGTGCTGTGGAAGACCCCGTACAACGAGCACAACCCGCGCGGCACCAGCGCGCGGCTGGCGATCGAGGCGGTGCGCCACGGCTATGCCTTCGTCGTGCAGAACGAGCGCGGCCGCTACTTCAGCCAGGGCAAGTACCAGATCCTCGGCCATCCGCAGACCGACGGCTACGACGCGCTGAGCTGGATCGCGCAGCAGCCGTGGTCCAACGGCAAGGTCGGCACCCTCGGCTGTTCGTCCTCGGCCGAATGGCAGCTGTCGCTGGCGGCGATGAACCACCCGGCGCACGCGGCGATGGTGCCGATGGCCGCCGGCGCGGGCATCGGCAAGGTCGGCCCGTTCTGGGAACAGGGCAATTTCTACACCGGCGGCGTGCCGCGCACGCTGTTCGCGGTGTGGATGTACGGCGTGGACAACCCGCTGCGCGCCGAGCTGCCGCAGGACCTGTCCGGCCCGCTGCGCGCGCGCGTGGCGCAGTACAACGACCTGGACGCGAAGAAGCCTAAGGTCGACTGGCAGAAGCACATCTGGCACCTGCCGTACGCGCAGCTGCTGTCCTCGCTGGACGAGCCGCCGGCGACGTTCGAGTCGATGATCGGGCGCGGCCCGGCCGATCCGTTCTGGGAGCAGGGCGGGCTGTACCGCGATTCGATGGGCTGGGGCGTGCCGGCGCTGTGGTTCAACAGCTGGTACGACGTGTCCATCGGCCCGAACATGGCGCTGTTCAACCACGCGCGCGCGGCCGGTTCCGACCCCGAGGCCAGCCAGAACCAGTACGTCGTGATCGGCCCCAACCCGCACTGCCAGTTCTGGCAGCTGGGCAAGGACTACAAGGTCGGCGACCGCGCCATGGGCGACGCCAGCTTCCCGGTCGGCGAGCAGATCTGGGCGTTCTTCGACCGCTGGTTGAAGAACCAGCCCAAGGCCTTCCCCGCGTCCACGCCGCACGTGCGCTATTTCACGATGGGCGCCAACCGCTGGCAGTCCGACGCGCAATGGCCGCCCAGCGCGGCCAGGCCGGTGCGCATGTACCTGCGCTCGGGCGGCGCGGCCAATTCGATGTACGGCGACGGACGCCTGACGTTCGACGCGCCTGCCGCCGACGAGCCGAAGGACAGCTACCGCTACGACCCGGCCAACCCGGTGCAGACCATCGGCGGCGGCGACTGCTGCAATGGTGGCCTGGTGACCGCGGGCGCCTTCGACCAGCGCCCGATCGAGGCGCGGCACGACGTGCTGGTCTATACCAGCGAGCCGCTGGACGCGCCGATGGAGGTGTCCGGTTTCGTCGATGCGGTGCTGAAGGTGTCCTCCAGCGCCAGGGACACCGACTTCGCGCTCAAGCTGGTGGACGTGGCGCCAGACGGCACCGCCTGGATCATCGGCGACACCATCCTGCGCGCGCGCTATCGCGACGGCTATGCCGCGCCGGTGCCGATGGAGCCGGGGCAGGTCTACACGCTGAAGCCGACCCCGATCACCACCTCGATCCGGTTCGACAAGGGCCACCGCATCCGGGTCGAGGTGACCAGCTCCAATTTCCCCAAGTTCGCGCGCAACCTCAACACCGGCGGCGCGAACGAAACCGAGGATGCCCCGGTGGTGGCGGACAACGCCGTCCACCACGCGGCGGACGCGGCCAGCTACATCGAACTGCCGGTGGTGAAGCACTGATGACCATGACGACGATCTACGGACTCAAGAACTGCGATACCTGCAAGAAGGCGAGCAAGTGGCTGGACCGCTTCGGCGTGCCCCATGCCTTCGTCGATTACCGCGACCACAAGCCCAGCTCGGAAACGCTGGTGGAATGGGCCGGCAGGGCCGGGGGCTTCGCCGCGCTGGTCAACAAGTCCTCGACCACCTGGCGGCAGCTGCCCGACGCCCGCAAGGCGCCCGGTTCCGACGCCGAATGGAAGCTGCTGCTGCGCGAACACCCGCAGCTGATCAAGCGGCCGGTGGTCGTCACCGACGACGGCGCGGTGACCCAGGGCTTCTCCGACAACGGCTTCAAGCAGCGCTTCGGCATCGCCTAAGCGCGCCCGGAAACCGAACCATGCAGGAGCGACACCTTGTAGGAGCGACGTGAGTCGCGACGAAGTCCCGCTGGCGAACACCTCGTCGCGACTCACGTCGCTCCTACAGGCAAGCGGCGAGAGCAAGAGAGAGACCAAATGAACGATGTGGTCGAGCTGACCTGCGAACTGATTTCCCGCCCCTCGGTGACGCCGGAGGATGCCGGCTGCCAGCAGTTGATCGCCGGACGCCTGCAGGCCGCGGGCTTCCACTGCGAACACCTGCGCCTGGGCGAGGTCGACAACCTGTGGGCCACGCACGGCAGCGGCGCGCCGGTGCTGGTGCTGCTCGGCCATACCGACGTGGTGCCCAGCGGCCCGGCCGAGGCCTGGACCAGCGATCCGTTCCGCCCGGAAGTGCGCGACGGGATGCTGTACGGCCGCGGCGCCGCCGACATGAAGGGCAGCGTGGCCGCGTTCGTGGTGGCCGCCGAGCAGTTCGTCGCCGCGCATCCCGACCACCCCGGCACGCTGGCGGTGCTGCTGACCAGCGACGAGGAGGGCGATGCCATCGATGGCGTGCGCCACGTCGCGCGGCTGCTGCGCGAGCGCGGGCAGGGCATCGACTGGTGCATCACCGGCGAGCCGTCGTCCACCGCGAAGCTGGGCGACCTGCTGCGCGTGGGCCGTCGCGGCAGCCTGTCGGCGAAGCTGCGGGTCAGGGGCGTGCAGGGCCACGTGGCCTACCCGGAGAAGGCGCGCAACCCGATCCACCTGGCCGCGCCGGCACTGGCCGAACTGGCCGCGCGGCATTGGGACGACGGCTACGAAAGCTTCCCGCCGACCAGCCTGCAGGTCTCCAACATCGCTGCCGGCACCGGCGCCAACAACGTCATCCCCGGCGAGCTGCAGGCGATGTTCAACCTGCGCTACAACCCGCACTGGACCGCCGATCGCCTGGAAGCGGAGATCACCGCGCTGCTGGACCGCCACGCGCTCGACTACGAGCTGCACTGGCACCGCAGCGGCGAGCCGTTCCATACCCCGGAAGGCCGCCTGCGCAGCGTCGCGCGCGAGGTGCTGGCCGGGTTCGCCGGCGCCGCGCCGGAGGAAAGCACCGGCGGCGGCACATCCGACGCACGCTTCATCGCGCCGCTGGGCGCGCAGTGCATCGAGGTCGGGCCGGTCAACGCCAGCATCCACCAGGTGGACGAGCACGTACGGCTGGACGACCTGCGGGCTTTGTCCGATCTTTACCGGCAACTGATCGCCAAACTGCTGGCCTGAACCATGCCCACCCGGATTGCCATGCGCCACCGCGAAGCAACCGGGACAAGGACGGGACGGGCGTTCTGGCCGCGCGCGCTGGCCGCCTGCGCGCTGTGGCTGGCGCTGCAACTGGCGCAGGCCGCCACGGCGATGCACGGCCTGCCGCTGGTGCGGCACTTCGGCGTCGGCGACCTGCCGGCCGCGCCGTTCTATTCGGACATCGCGGTCGATGCGCAGGGCACGCTCTACGCCGGCAGCAGCGAAGGCGTGATGGTGTTCCGCAGCGGCCTGTGGGAACTGTTCGAACTGCCGCACCGGGCCGCCGTCTACACGCTGCTGGCCGCTTCCGATGGCCGGCTCTACGTGGGCGGCAGCGGCACGCTGGGCGAACTGCAGCGCGCGCCGGACGGCAGCCTGCGTTTCGTCGATCTGCTGCCGAAGTTCGCCGGCGACGATGGCGCTCCGCTGCCGGCGACGGATTTCTACGGGTTGCTGGAAACCACGCGCGGCGTCCTGGCGAACGACGGCCACCAGTTGTACCTGCTGCGGCCCGACGGCCGCACCCTGCGGCAGGCGCTGCCCGCGGGCGCCGCGCAGCAGCTGTTCGTCGCCGGCGGCGAACTCCATGCCCACGTCGCCGGCACCGGCGTATGCCGCATCGACGAGGCCGGCGCGGTGCCGCTGCCGGGCACGCGGGCGCTCGACGGCCAGCGCCTTTCCGGCATCTGGGCGCGGGACGGCGGGCTGCTGTACGCGACCGGCGAGGGCTTCTTCTTCGGCAACGCGGACGGCGTGCGCCGGCTGGCCAGCGATGCGGATGCCGCCTTCGCCGCGCATGCCCCCTACAGCAGCATCGGCCTGCCCGACGGCGGCTTCGCGTTCGGCAGCTACGACGGCACGCTGATGCGTTTTTCGCCCGACCTGCGGCTGCTCGACAGTTTCCTGCCGGCCCGCGGCAGCCTGGACGGCTTCGGCCTGGATCGCGACGGCGGCCTGTGGACGGTGGGCAAGTCCGGGCTTGTGCGCCTGCGCCTGCCGTCGCCGTGGACCGTGTACGACCAGCGGCATGGCCTGGTGGAACGGATCTACGACAGCGCCTGGTACGACGGCCGCCTGTGGGTGGCGGCGCTGGGGCTGTGGCGCGCCGATCCGGTGGCGGTGGGCGGCGTGCCGCAGTTCCGGCCGCAGCCGTGGTCGGACGCGCGGCGCGAAGTATTCGCCTTGCAGGGCACCGATGCCGGCCTGCTGGTCGGCGACCGGCTAGGGCTGATGGTGCTGGACCCCGGCGCGACGCAACCGCGGCGGCTGGTGGCGCCGCGCATGGGCAGCGGCGTCATCGCGCTGCTGCCATCGGCGTTCGACGCCACGCGGATGCTGGCATTCGGCGGTGGCGGCGCGTTGTGGCTGGTGCAGCGCGGCGGGCGCTGGCAGGTGGCCGCGCAGTGGCCTTCCGCCGTCGGCGCCCTCGACGGCCTGGCGCAGACCGCGGCGGGCGAGGTCTGGGCAGGCGACGAACGGGGCGGGGCGCATCGCTGGCGCTTCGATCCGGAGACCGGGCAGCTGCACGGGCAGCGCCGCTTCGGCGCGGAGGAGGGGCTGCCGGCAGACGGGCAGGGCGTCCATCTGCTGCGCATCGACGAGGCGTTGTACGCGGTGGCCGGCGAAGACGTGCGCCGGCTGGCGGGAGAGCATTTCGTGCCGGCGCGGCTGCCCGCGCTGCCCGGCCTGGAGCGTCCCTGGGAACTGGAGGCGACCACGACCGCGCTCGGCGACTTCGCCTGGACCACCCGCCAGTTGTGGTGGCGGCGACACGGCGAGAGCGCCTTCCAGCTGCAGCGGGTCAGCAGCAGCCGGGTACCGGGATTCGCCGCGGTGGCCCTGCAGGACGATGGCCGCCTGCGGCTGGCCGCGTGGGACAGCCTGCTGCAGTTCGACCCGGACATCGCGTCGACAGGCGAGGCGCCGCTGCAGGCCCGGCTGGACCGGGTCCGGTTGCGGCGGGAGGACCAGGGACAGGCCCTGCTGCCGTTGCAGCCCGCGGGGACGCAGGTGCTGCCGCCCGGTTCCGGGCTGGCGCTGCGCTTCGGGCTGGGCACGATGGAGCCGGAGGTCGAGTTCCGGTACCGCATGTCCGGCTACAACGAGGCGTGGTCGGAGTGGAAGGCGGACCGCGACCTCGGCTACCGGCGGCTGCCGCCGGGCGACTACCGCTTCGAACTGCAGGCGCGCATCCATGGCGGCAGGCAGGCCGAGCCCCTGGTCTATCCGCTGCGGGTCGAGCCGTTCTGGTACGAACGCGGCGTGGTGCAGTTGCTGTTCTGCGCGCTGGGCGCGCTGGTCGTCGCGCTGGTGGTGCGGGCCCGCTACCGCAGCGTCGCCGCGCGCAACCGCGAGCTGGAACGGCGCATCGCCGAACGTACCGGCGAACTGGAAGCGGCCAACCGCCGGCTCACGGAGCTGGCGGTCGTCGACGGCCTGACCGGCATCGCCAACCGTCACGCGATGGAGCGCGCGTTGCAGCGCGGGTGGCAGCGCTGCGGCGAACGCGGCGAGCCGTTGGCGGTGGTGATGGCCGACGTGGACCACTTCAAGCAGTTCAACGACAACCACGGCCACCAGGCCGGCGACATGCAGCTGCGGCGGGTGGCCGGCGCGCTGGCGGCCGAAGTGTCCAGTGTCGACGAACTGGCGGCGCGCTACGGCGGCGAGGAGTTCGTGCTGATACTGCCGGGCGTTGCCCGGGAGCAGGCGCTGGCGCGCGCCGAGCGGGTAAGGCGGCGGGCCGCGCAGGCGATGGACGCGGCCGGCATGCCGGGCACCATCAGCCTGGGCGTGGCGGTGGCGGTTCCGGCCGCGGGCGGCGACCCGGCACTGCTGGTGCGCTGCGCCGACCAGGCGCTGTACCGGGCCAAGCACGGCGGCCGCAACCGGGTCGAATGCGCCGACGGGCTTGATCCGGCGGGCAGCGGGCAGGCGGAAGTGATTGCCGGTGAAACTGTTGCGCCGCGCTCCGGACCCACGCTATCGTCGGCGCCATGACCCGCACCGCCCGCATCAACGCGAACCTGTCGAACAATCGCAATAACGCGATTGCGAATAATCGCGCGCGGCCGATGCGGGTCTGCGACTGAGCCACAAGCACCATACGCCCAGTGACCAGGAAACCCGCATCGGCCGATGCGGGTTTTTTTATGGCCGGGCGGTGGAACACCCAAACGGCCATGAAGGCGGCGACCCCCGCCATCGCGGCCACTGCTTCCAACGTTTTTCCCCATGAAACCCAGGAGCTTTCCCATGTGTTCCATCTTCGGCATCTTCGGCCTGCAACCCGGCGACGACGTGCAGGCGCTGCGCCGCCAGGCGCTCGAACAATCGCAGCGCCAGCGCCATCGCGGGCCCGACTGGAGCGGCGTGTACGCGGACGGGCGCGCCATCCTCGTGCACGAGCGGTTGGCCATCGTCGACCCGGCCGGCGGTTCGCAGCCGCTGCTGTCCGAGGACGGCGCGCTGGCGCTGGCGGTGAACGGCGAGATCTACAACCACCGCGAATTGAAACGGGAACTCGCGCAGCCCTACGCCTTCCAGAGCGGTTCGGACTGCGAGGTGATCAACGCGCTGTACCGAGAGGACGAACCGGCATCGTTCCTCAACCGCCTCAACGGCATCTTCGCCTTCGCCCTGTGGGACAAGGCCGCCGACCGCGTGATCATCGCCCGCGACCCGATCGGCGTGGTGCCGCTGTACTGGGGCCATGACGTGCAGGGGCGCCTGTGCGTGGCTTCGGAGATGAAGTCGCTGGCCGATACCTGCGCCGACGTGGCGCAGTTCCCGCCGGGCCACTGGTACGACAGCGCCACCGGCGAGCTGGTGCAGTACTACCAGCGTCCGTGGCGCGACTACGACGCGGTGCAGGGCGTGGAAGTGTCGAAGCAGGAACTGCGCGAGGCCTTCGAGGCGGCGGTGCACCGCCAGCTGATGACCGACGTGCCCTACGGCGTGCTGTTGTCCGGCGGCCTGGATTCCTCGCTGGTGGCCGCCGTGGCCGCGCGTTACGCGCGCCATCGCATCGAGGACGGCGATCGCAGCGAGGCCTGGTGGCCGCGCCTGCACAGCTTCGCCATCGGCCTGGAGGGCTCGCCCGACCTGGCCGCGGCCCGGATCGCCGCCGACATGCTCGGCACCGTGCACCACGGCTTCGAGTACACCTTCGAGGAAGGCCTGGACGCGCTGCCGGAAGTGATCCGCCACGTCGAGACCTACGACGTCACCACCATCCGCGCGTCCACGCCGATGTTCCTGCTGGCGCGGAGGATCAAGGCGATGGGGGTGAAGATGGTGCTGTCCGGCGAAGGCAGCGACGAGATCTTCGGCGGCTACCTGTACTTCCACAAGGCGCCGAACGCGCGCGAATTCCACGAGGAACTGGTGCGCAAGCTCGACGCGCTCAACAACTACGACTGCCTGCGCGCCAACAAGTCGATGATGGCCTGGGGCGTGGAGCCGCGCGTGCCGTTCCTGGACCGCGCGTTCCTCGACGTGGCGATGCGGATGGACGCCAGCCACAAGATGGTGGACAAGGCGAGCGGCCGCATCGAGAAGGCGGTGCTGCGCGAGGCATTCGAGGGCTACCTGCCGAAGGAGATCCTGTGGCGGCAGAAGGAGCAGTTCAGCGATGGCGTCGGCTACGGCTGGATCGACGGGCTGAAGGCGCATGCCGAATCGCAGGTGAGCGACCGGGTGCTGGCCGCCGCCGACAAGCGCTTCCCGCACAACCCGCCGCAGACCAAGGAGGCGTACTACTACCGCCACCTGTTCGAGCAGTTCTTCCCGAGCCGTGCGGCATCGGAGACCGTGCCGGGCGGCAAGTCCATCGCCTGTTCCTCGCCGGCGGCGATTGCCTGGGATGCCAGCTTCGCCGCCATGGCCGATCCCTCCGGTCGCGCGGTGGCCGGCGTGCACGAGCAGGCATTGGCCGGTTGATCGTTGCGGCGGCGTGCGTGCCACACTGCCGGAAAGCATCTGCCTGAAGCCCCTCTTCCCGTGCGGGAGAGGGGCCTTTCCGCGGGACAAGGCAGGCCGGAGTCCGCACGACGCGGCCATGGCCGGTCTCCCTTCCGTTCGATCAAAGGATGTTCGATGCGCGCCTGTTCGTTGCTGCTGTCAGGTCTGTTGTGCGGCTCGCTTGCCCATGCCGCGGAGGCGCCGCTGGAGCGCCACCAATTGGGCAGCTGGGAGGCGGATATCGGCTATGCCGGCGTGGTGCGCGACGGCGACATCCTGCATGTCTCCGGCGTGCCCTGCCGGGGGCCGGACATGCAGGCCGCGGTGCGGGCCTGCTACGGCCGGCTGACGAAGATCCTGCAGCAGTTCGATGCCGACAGCAGCCAGGTCGTCAAGGAGACCGCGTACACCACCGACATGGATGCGCTGATCCAGGCCATTCCCGAGCGCAAGGCGTTTTTCGCCGATGGCAGGTATCCCGCTGCGAGCTGGGTGCAGGTCGGCCGCCTGTTCAACCCCGAGGACATGCTCGAGGTGGAGTGGACGGTGCGGCTGAAGCAGGGCGCGCGCCCATCGCCCTGACAGGCACGCGCCCGCCGCTTCAGCGCGGGCGCAGGACGAGGGTGTGCTCGGTGGCGTCGGGCAGGAACGGCGTGGGCCGCCCCTGCGCCCAGTCGTCGTGGCCGGCGCCCCAGAACGGCGACAGCGGATGCCCGCTCTGGCCGCCGGGCATGTGCACGATGCCGTCGGCTTCGTGGCCGGGCGAGACCACCATGCGCTCGGAAGCGCCGAAGGACGGGCCCTGCACGCGCGGCATGTTGCCGTCGCCGGGCAGCGCCTGCGCCGGCATGCACAGCCAGCGCTTGAACGCTTCCGGCAATGCGCGCGAGACCGGATGGCAGATGGCCGCGGTGTTGCGTTCGCCCCAGGTGCGTGCGGCGAGGTCGGTGCCCTGTGCGGCGAGGTCGGCTTCCAGCTGCCGCGCGCTGTGCGCGAGCAGTTCGTCCCAGCTCGTGAACGGTGGCGGCAGCAGGTTCGAGGGGCGCCGTTCCAGCATCGGCCAGGCCACGCCTTCCAGCTGCGGCAGGCGCGGCGCGACGTAGGCGTCGCCGAGCCGTTGCCGCGCGGGCGCGAGCAGGCCGGCTTCCAGTGTGTCCAGGGTGATGCCGCGGAAACCGCGGGCGATGCGGTAGCTGGTCGAATCGACCGCGGCACGGCCGTCCCACCGGCGGCTGGCGGCTTCCAGCCGCCGCAGCGCCGGATCGTCGCTGTGCTCGACGGTGGCGCGCAGCAGCTTCCACCAGCGTTCCATCAGCACGGCGCGGTCGTCGAGCTGGAGGGCGAGCAGGTCGCGCTCGTCGAAGCGCTCGCGCGCGAACAGGCCGTCGCGGATCTGTCCGGCGCGCGCGCCGAAGTCGTAGCCGCCGTCGCCGGCTTCCGCCAGCGCGGCGCCGTCGAGCACCCGGGCGTTGGCGGTCCACAGGCGGTGCTCGGGCGGATCGACCAGCGACGGCGCCCGGTCCGTGCGCAGCGGCCAGGGGCGGCAGGATGCGTCGAAGGCGGCCGCGGCCGGCGCTGGCGCATCGGGCGTGTTGGCGATGCCATCCGCCGCGCAGGCGCCGCGGCGGTCGGGACGCGCGCCGATCAGCCGCCAGGCGATGCGGCCCCGGCTGTCGGCGAGCAGCAGGTTCTGCGCCGGGATGCCGGAACGGTCGGCTACCGCCAGCGCGGCGTCGAGGTCGGACGCGCGCGCCATGTCGGCGAAGTCCAGCCGTACCGCGCCCGGCAGCTGCGCGACCCAGCGCAGCGCGAGCAGGCTGCCGTCGGCGTTTTCGTGCAGCACCGGGCCCCAGTCGCTTTCGCGCACGACCAGGGTTTCGGCCTGGGCGCCGGCCACGGCGATGGTTTCCCGGTAGCTGCGCAGCGGGGCGCCGGCAGGCAGCCGGGCGAAATCGGCGGTGTCGATGTAGCTGTTGGTGAAGCCCCAGGCCACGTGGGTGTTGCTGCCGACGATGACCGCCGGCAGTCCCGGCAGGCTGAAACCGGCCACGTCGACCTTGCCGCCCGGCGCGGCCGGATCGGGATGGCGCAGGCGCACGCGGAACCAGATGTTGGGCGCGCGCAGGGCCAGGTGCATGTCGTCGGCGAGGATCGCGCGGCCATCGGCGGTGAGCGCGCCGGCGACGGCGAAGTTGTTGCTGCCCGGTGAGGAATCGGCCGCCACCGGCGGCCAGCCGATGCCTCTCTCCCGTTCGGGAGAGAGCGGGACCCTCCGCAGAGCGGAGGGTGGAGTGAGGGCTGCCGAGTCGGCGGTGTCGCCCGTCCGGTTTCCCAGCGTGCGCAGGTCCAGCGCCACGGCATCGGGCAGGCGCGCATCGCCGCGCGCGGTGCCGGACAGGGGTGCATCCCAGCTGCTGCCATCATGTGCGATCAGCGCGTACAGCGCGGGCGGCACCACCTCGCGGATGCGGGCCAGGGCCAGTTCGCGCTCGTTGCCCGGGTCCTGCAGGTCGGCATACATTGCCAGCCCGGTCAGCACCGAGTCGTCCAGGCTCCATGGCCGCGGCTGCTGGCGCAGCAGCAGGTAGGGCCAGGGCCGCACCGGCAGCGCCGCCAGCCCGGCGTTGACGCCGTCGCGGTAGGCTTCGAGCACCGCGCGCTTGTCGCCCATGGCGGCGGCGAGGTCGTCGTGCACGCGGGCGCGCAGGCGGTGGACGCGCATCCGCCGGTCCAGCGGCAGGGCGCCGGCACCGAACAGTTCGGACAGCTCGCCCGCGGCTGAACGCCGCATCAGGTCCATCTCGAAGAAGCGTTCCTGCGCATGCACGTAGCCCAGCGCGCGGGCCATGTCGCGCTCGTCGGCCGCGTCCACCGTCACCACGCCATGGCCGTCGCGCTGCACATGGACGGGCGCGCGCAGTCCCGGCAGGGCGAGTTCGCCGTCCAGCTCCGGCAGGCTGCCGCGCAGCAGCAGCCAGGCGACGCCCAGCGCGAGCATCGAAAGTCCCAGCACCATCCCCAGCGAACGCAGCAGCCAGCGCAGCATGCAATCTTCCCCGTTCAGGAACCCGGGCGATTGTAGGGGAGGACGATGACGGATGGAGAGCGCAACTGAAACTGATTCCGATTAGATCATCGCCGCGGCGGATCGGGCATCCTGTGCGCCATCACGAACCATCAGGAGCACCCCATGCAGGGCCAGCCCGAAGTCATCGAATACCTGAAGGAACTGCTGCGCGGCGAACTGGCCGCGCGCGACCAGTACTTCATCCATTCCCGCCGTTACGAGGACCAGGGCCTGCATGCGCTGTACGAGCGCATCGGCCACGAGATGGAGGAGGAGACCCAGCACGCCGACGCGCTGCTGCGGCGCATCCTGTTCCTCGGCGGCGACCCGGACATGCGCCCGCACGGCTTCGAGCCGGGCAGGACCGTGGTGGAGATGCTGGAGAAGGACCTGCAGACCGAGTACCAGGTGCGCGCCAACCTCGCCGCCGGGGTCAGGCTGTGCGAAACGCACGGCGACTACGTCAGCCGCGACATCCTGATCGCGCAGCTGCGCGATACCGAGGAAGACCATGCCTGGTGGCTGGAACAGCAGCTGGGCCTGATCAAGCGCATCGGCCTGGAGCTGTACCAGACCAGCAAGATCGACGCGAAGGGCAACGCCGCGCACTGAGCAAGGCTTCGTCGCCAGCCAGCCTCCGCGCCAGCCAGCCGACACCTGCCGTAAACGACGAAGGCCGGGAATCCCCGGCCTTCGTCGTTTCTCCCCCGCATGTGCATGTAGGAGCAACTGTAGGAGCGACGCCAGTCGCGATGGGGCTCTACCGGGAGCCCGGTCGCGACTGGCGTCGCTCCTGCGGGTTCACGGGCGGCGCAGGCGGTACACGGCGGTCGACAGCGCGCTCACGCCTTCGGCGCGGAAGCGCGGTTCCTGGGCGAGGATGTCGCGCCGTTCCCGGAGTTCCAGCTGCCAGCCTGCGGCGAACAACGTCTCCATTTCCGCCTGCTCCACCGAGAACGGCGGGCCGGCCTTTTCCGCCTGCGGGTATTCGAGGGTGATCACCAGGCCACGGCATCCGGCCGGCAGCCGCGCGTACACGGTGTCGCGGTAGCGCTGGCGCAGTTCCGGCGGCAGGGCGACCAGGGCGGCGCGGTCGTAGACGCCGGCGATGCCGGCCAGCACGGCGTCATCGAGGGCGAAGGCGTCGCCGCGGATGATCTCGATCGGCCCGGCGCTGTAGTGCTCGCCCAGAGGACTGCTGCGGCGCTCGGGCTGCAGCCCGGCCTCGGCGAAGAACTGCTCCACCGCCAGCGGCGACAGCTCGACGCCGAGCACGCGATGGCCCTGCGCGGCCAGCCAGTGCATGTCCAGGCTCTTGCCGCACAACGGCACCAGCACCCGGCTGCCGGGCGCCAGCTGCAACGCGGGCCAGTGCTTCTGCAGCAGCGGCAGCACCTGGCCGTTGTGGAAGCCGATCTGTCCTTGTTGCCAGCGTTGCAGCCAGAAGTCGGGTTGCATGAGCGTGCCTTGGTTGGGTGTTCCCTTCCCCCGCTGGGAGAAGGTGGCGCGAAGCGCCGGATGAGGGGCGGGTGAAGTGGGGTATTGCCCTCACCCCAGCCCCCGCTTCGCGCCCCGGCCCACGCCAGCGGCGCGCGTGCGGTGGAGCCCCGGAGGGAGAGGGGCTTTCACAGTTGGCTTGCGTTACTGGACGTCCAGGCCTTCCACCTTCTGCCGCGCCAGGCATGCAGGTGGCGACGGCAGTGCCGAACGCGCCGCCGCGCGCCCGTCAGGTGAACTATTGGACATCGAGGCCTTCCACTTTCTGCCAACCGCGCGGCAACAGATGCCCGCGGCTGGCGCGCGCGCCCACATAGGCGTCCAGTTCCTTGAACGACAGGTTCATCGTGCGCTGGCCGCTGCGGACCTGCAGGGTGGCGCCCGGCGATACCGCGACCACCGCGACCACGCGCTCGGTGGCGAGCTTGGCCTTGGGGATCTCGATGATCTTGTTGCCTTTGCCCTTGTCCAGCTCGGGCAGCTCGCTGGCCGGGATGGCGAGCATGTTGCCGGCGCTGGTCACCGCCACGATGCGGTCGGCCTGCGGATTGGCGACCACCATCGGCTGCAGCACCGCCGCGCCGGGCGAGAGGTTGAGCATCGCCTTGCCGGCCTTGTTGCGGCCGGTGAGGTTCTCGAAGCGGGTGACGAAGCCGTAGCCGTGCGAGGACGCCAGCACGAAGCGGGTGTCGTTGTCGCCGCTGGCCAGGGTGACGAAGCTGCTGCCGGCGGCCGGCGAGAAGCGGCCGGTCAGCGGCTCGCCGTTGCCGCGCGCCGAGGGCAGGGTATGCGCCGGCGTCGAGTAGGCGCGGCCCTCGGTGTCGAGGAAGGCCACCTGCTGCGTGCTGCGCCCGCGCACCGCCGCCAGCAGGCCGTCGCCCTCGCGGTAGGACAGCCCGCCGGCATCGACGTCGTGGCCCTTGGCCGCGCGCACCCAGCCCTTTTCCGACAGCACCACGGTGACCGGCTCGCTGGCGACCAGCTCGGTCTCGTCGATGGCCTGGGCGGCGTCGCGCTGCACCAGCGGCGAGCGGCGCTCGTCGCCGAACTTCTTCGCGTCGGCAAGCAGCTCGTCCTTGACCAGCTTCTTCAGCTTCGCGGCGCTGCCGAGGATGGACAGGATCTTCTCGCGCTCGGCGGCCAGCTCGTCCTGCTCGCCGCGGATCTTCATTTCCTCCAGCCGCGCCAGCTGCTTCAGCCGGGTGTCGAGGATGTAGTCGGCCTGGTCCTCGGACAGGCCGAAGCGCGCGATCAGCGCCGCCTTCGGTTCGTCCTCGGTGCGGATGATGCGGATCACCTCGTCCAGGTTGAGGAAGGCGACCAGCAGGCCTTCCAGCAGGTGCAGGCGGCGCTCGACCTTCTGCAGGCGGTGGTTGAGGCGGCGGGTGACGGTGTCCTGGCGGAAGCGCAGCCACTCGCCGAGCAGCTGCCGGAGGTTCTTGACCTGCGGGCGGCCGTCCAGGCCGATGACGTTGAGGTTGACCCGGTAGCTCTTCTCCAGGTCGGTGGTGGCGAACAGGTGGCCCATCAGCTGCTCGGCATCGACGCGGTTCGAGCGTGGGATCAGCACCACCCGCACCGGGTTGGCGTGGTCGGACTCGTCGCGGATGTCTTCCAGCCACGGCAGCTTCTTGGCGCGCATCTGCTGGGCGATCTGCTCGATCACCTTGGACGGCGACACCTGGTGCGGCAGCGCGGTGACGACGATGTTGCTGCCCTCGCGGGCGAAGGTGGCGCGGGCGCGCACGCTGCCGTTGCCGGTCTCGTAGATGGCGCGCAGGTCGGCGGCGGGGGTGATGATCTCGGCGGTGGTCGGATAGTCCGGGCCCTTCACGTGTTCGCACAGGTCGGCGACGGTCGCGTCTGGGTCGTCGATCAGCCGCACCAGCGCGCTGACGATCTCGTTGAGGTTGTGCGGCGGCACGTCGGTGGCCATGCCGACGGCGATGCCGGTGGTGCCGTTGAGCAGCAGGTGCGGCAGCCGCGCCGGCAGCCAGCTCGGTTCCTCCAGGGTGCCGTCGAAGTTGGGCGACCAGTCGGTGGTGCCCTGGCCCAGCTCGCCGAGCAGCACTTCGGCGATCGGGGTCAGCTTGGATTCGGTGTAGCGCATGGCCGCGAACGACTTGGGATCGTCGCTGGAGCCGAAGTTGCCCTGGCCGTCGATCAGCGGATAACGGTAGGAGAACGGCTGCGCCATCAGCACCAGTGCTTCGTAGCAGGCCGAATCGCCATGCGGGTGGTATTTGCCGATCACGTCGCCGACGGTGCGCGCGGACTTCTTCGGCTTGGCCGCGGCGTTGAGCCCCAGCTCGCTCATCGAATAGATGATACGGCGCTGCACCGGCTTCAGGCCGTCGCCGAGGAAGGGCAGGGCGCGGTCGAGCACCACGTACATGGAGTAGTCGAGGTAGGCGCGCTCGGCGTATTCGCGCAGCGGCTGCTGCTCGAAACCGTGGAAGGCGGGGCGTACAAGATCGGTCATGCGGAGCTGTTACCTGTGGCTGGGACGACGACGGCGGTCGCTACGGCGAGCCGGTGATTGCGAGCCGGTGATTATCCGCATGCGGCCGGGGATGCCAAGCCGCGCCCGGACTTCCGCGGTCGGGAGGGGGTGGCATTGATCCATTGGTGCAACACAGCATTTTGTGCCTGGTGAAATATTTCCATTGAGAAATATTCCTTGAGGAATGAAAATGCGCGCCCATGATCTGCGCCTCCACCAATCCCCCCAGCTTCGGCCTGCTGCTGCGGCAGGTGCGCGACAACCTCGCGCGCCAGCTCGAGCTGTCGATGGCCGAGGAAAACCTCGGCCTCGGCTTCACCCATTTCGTCGGCCTGAAGACGCTGGCGCACATGGCGCCCTGCACCGCCAACGAACTGGCCCAGGCGCTGGACCAGGTGCCCAGCGCGGTGACCCGCCTGCTGGACAAGTTCGAGGCCCTGGGCTGCGTGCGCCGCGAGCCGCACGCGCAGGACCGTCGCGCCCTGCAGATCGTGCTGACCGACGAGGGCCGCGCGCTGCATGCGCGGCTCAAGCAGCGCGGCGACGCGGTCATGGATTACGCCATGCGCGACCTGAGCCCCGACGAGCGCGCGCTGCTGCTGTCCCTTCTCATCCGGATCCGCGACTCCCTGACGCCCCCATGATCTCCTTCTCCCTTTCCCCCTCCCTGCGGCGCCATGCGCGGCCGCTGCTGCCGGCGGCGCTGGTGCTGGCGCTCGCCGCCTGCGCCAGCAGCGGCGGCCTGCAACCGCAGGGGCGGCTGCTCGATGCCGACAGCCTGCACAGCGAACACACCCTGGCCACCAGCGACCTGTCCGTGGCCGGTTTCCCGGCCAGCGACTGGTGGCGCGCCTTCGGCGACCCGCAGCTCGACGCGCTGGTCGCCGAAGGGCTGGCCGGCCACCCGAGCCTGGACGCGGCCGATGCGCGCCTGCGCCAGGCCCAGGCCCAAGCCGGCATCGCCCATGCCGACCGCCAGCCCAGCCTGTCCGTGTCCGGCGGCTATACCGGCGTGCGCCTGCCCGAATCGATGGTCGGCGACGAGATGGGCGGCCACTACATGGGCAGCGGCCAGGTCGCCTTCGATTTCAGCTACGGCTTCGACCTGTGGGGCGGCAAGCGCGCCAGCTGGGAAGCGGCGGTCGATGCGGTGCATGCCGCGACCGTCGACGCCCAGGCCGCGCGCCTGAAGCTGTCGGCCGGCATCGTCCAGGCCTATGTCGAACTCGACCGCGCCTGGCGTGCCAACGACGTTGCCGAACAGGAACTGGAGCGCGCGCGCAAGGCGCTGCAGTTGGTGCGCCAGCGCCGCGCCGCCGGCATCGACAGCGATCTCCAGGTCCGCCAGGCCGAATCCCGCATCCCGTCCGCGCAGCAGCAACTGCAGGCCGCGCAGCAGCAGATCGACGCCGCCCGCACCGCGCTGGCGGCGCTGGCCGGGCAGGGGCCGGACCGCGGCCTGCGCATCGAGCGCCCGCAGGCGCTGAACGCCTCCGCGCTGCAGTTGCCGGGCGTGCTGCCCAGCGAGCTGCTGGGCCGGCGTCCGGACATCGTCGCCGCGCGCTGGCGCGTGGAAGCGGCCGGCAGACAGATCAAGGTCGCCAAGACAAAGTTCTATCCCAGCTTCAACCTGACCGCGCTGGCCGGCGTGGTCGCGCCCAGCGTCGGCGACCTGCTCAAGAGCGGTTCGACCTTCGCCTACCTCGGTCCGGCACTGAGCCTGCCGATCTTCGAGGGCGGGCGCCTGCGCGCCAACCTCGCCGGCGCCGACGCGCAGTACGACCTGGCCGTGGCCGGCTACAACCAAGCCGTGGTCGACGCGCTGCGCGACGTGGCCGACCAGGTCAACGCGGTGCGTTCGCTCGAACAGCAGGCGCAGTCGCAGCAGCAGGCGGTGGCTACCGCCAACGCCGCCTTCGACCTGGCCGGGCAGCGCTACCGCGCCGGCATCGGCAACTACCTGGACGTGCTGTCCGCGCAGGCGCAGCTGCTCGGCGCGCAGCAGGCGCTGACCGCGCTGCACTCGCAGCAGCTACTGGCCGCGACGCGGCTGACCCAGGCCCTGGGCGGCGGTTTCGAGCCGTCCAGCGGCGATGGCGCCGTTCCGGCTGCTTCCTCCTCCTCCGTGTCCCCGCATTCCTGAGAAACACCTCCATGAGCCAGACCAACACTCCTGAAGCCCCCGTCGCGCGCAGCCGCCGTGGCCGGCTGCTGCGCGGGCTGCTTGCCATCGTCGTGCTGCTGCTGGCGGCGTTCGCCCTGTGGTATTTCGCCTTCGGCCGCTGGTTCGAGGAAACCGACGACGCCTACGTGCAGGGCAACCAGGTGCAGATCACCCCGCAGGTGGCCGGCACCGTGGTCGCCATCGCCGCCGACGACGGCATGCGCGTGGAGCGCGGCCAGCTGCTGGTGCAGCTGGACCCGGCCGATACCGAGGTGGCGCTGCAGCAGGCCGAGGCCAACCTGGCCCGCACCGTGCGCCAGGTGCGTGGCCTGTACCGCAGCGTCGAAGGCGCGCAGGCCGACCTCGACGCGCGCCAGGTGACCCTGAAGCGCGCACGCGACGACTTCGCCCGGCGCAAGGACCTGGCCGCCTCCGGCGCCATCTCCAACGAAGAACTGGCCCATGCCCGCGACGAACTGGCCGCGGCCGAAGCGGCGGTGGCCGGTTCGCGCGAGATGGTCGAGCGCAGCCGCGCGCTGGTCGACGACACCGTGGTCGCGACCCAGCCGGACGTGCAGGCCGCCGCCGCGCAGCTGCGCCAGGCCTGGCTCAACAACGCCCGCGCCGGCATCGTCGCGCCGGTCACCGGTTTCGTCGCGCGCCGCTCGGTGCAGGTCGGCCAGCGCGTGCAGCCGGGCGTCGCCCTGATGGCAGTGGTGCCGGCCGAGCAGATGTGGGTGGACGCCAACTTCAAGGAAACCCAGCTGCGGCACATGCGCCTGGGCCAGGAAGTCGAGCTGCGCTCGGACCTGTACGGCGGCGAGGTGAAGTACAAGGGCCGCGTCGCCAGCCTGGGCCTGGGCACCGGCTCGGCGTTCTCGCTGCTGCCGGCGCAGAACGCCAGCGGCAACTGGATCAAGATCGTGCAGCGCGTGCCGGTGCGCATCGCCATCGATGCCAAGCAGCTGGCCGAGCACCCGCTGCGCATCGGCCTGTCGATGAAGGCCGAGGTGAGCCTGCGCGACCAGAAGGGCGAAGTGCTGCCGAGCCAGCCGGCCAAGGGCGCGGTGTTCGACACCGACGTCTACGCCAGGCAGCTGCACGACGCCGACGCGGCGATCAGCCGCATCATCCACGACAACCTGCCGCGCCAGGCCAAGGCCGGCTGAGGCCGCATTCCCCATGTCCGCTCAAGCTCCAGCCGCGCCCGCCGCCCCGGGCGCGCCGGCCGCCGGTTTCGCGCCGCCCAGCGTGGCGCTGTGCACCATCGGCCTGGCGATGGCCTCGTTCATGCAGGTGCTCGACACCACCATCGCCAACGTCTCGCTGCCAGCCATTTCCGGCAACCTCGGCGCCAGTTCGCAGCAGGCCACCTGGGTCATCACCTCGTTCGCGGTCAGCACCGCGATCGCGCTGCCGCTGACCGGCTGGCTCAGCCGCCGCTTCGGCGAGACCCGCTTGTTCGTGTGGGCCACGCTGGCCTTCACCGTCGCCTCGCTGCTGTGCGGGCTGGCGCAGAGCATGGGCATGCTGGTGGTGTCGCGCGCGCTGCAGGGCTTCGTCGCCGGGCCGATGTATCCGATCACCCAGTCGCTGCTGGTGTCGATCTACCCGCGCGAGAAACGCGGGCAGGCGCTGGCGCTGCTGGCGATGGTCACCGTGGTCGCGCCCATCGCCGGGCCGATCCTCGGCGGCTGGATCACCGACAACTACAGCTGGGAATGGATCTTCCTGATCAACGTGCCGCTGGGCATTTTCGCCGCGCTGGTGGTGGGCAGCCAGCTCAAGGGCCGGCCCGAGCAGATCGAGAAGCCGAAGATGGACTACGTCGGCCTGATCACGCTGGTGATCGGCGTCGGCGCGCTGCAGCTGGTGCTGGACCTGGGCAACGACGAGGACTGGTTCTCCTCGGCGAAGATCGTGATGTTGAGTTGCGTGTCGGTGGTGGCGTTGGCGGTGTTCCTGATCTGGGAACTGACCGACAAGGACCCCATCGTCGACCTGCGCCTGTTCCGCCACCGCAACTTCCGCGCCGGCACGCTGGCGCTGGTGGTGGCCTACGCGGCGTTCTTCAGCGTGGCGCTGCTGATCCCGCTGTGGCTGCAGCGCGACATGGGCTACACCGCGATCTGGGCGGGCCTGGCGACCGCGCCGATCGGCATCCTGCCGGTGATCCTGACCCCGTTCGTCGGCAAGTACGCCGGCCGCTACGACATGCGCATGCTGGCGTCCATCGCCTTCGTGTTCCTGTCGCTGACCAGCTTCCTGCGCTCGGGCTTCAACCTGCAGGTGGACTTCCAGCACGTGGCCGGGGTGCAGTTGCTGATGGGCGTGGGCGTGGCGCTGTTCTTCATGCCGGTGCTGCAGATCCTGCTGTCGGACCTGGACGGGCGCGAGATCGCCGCCGGCTCCGGCCTGGCCACCTTCCTGCGCACGCTGGGCGGCAGCTTCGCCGCCTCGTTGACCACATGGCTGTGGGCGCGCCGCACCCAGGAGCACCACGCGCACCTGACCGAGCACATCTCGGCCTACACGCCGGGCATGCAGGAGCAGGTGACGGCGATGGGGCAGGGCAACCTGCAGCACGGCGCGGCCTTGCTCAACACCACGATCAATCACCAGGCCTCGCAGATGGGCTTCAACGACATCTTCTACCTGCTCGGCTGGGTGTTCCTGGCGATCATCGCCTTCCTGTGGCTGGCCAAGCCGCCGTTCGGCGCCGGTGCCGGCAGCGCCGCGAGCGCCGGCGGCCATTGATCAATCAACTGTAGGAGCGACGTGAGTCGCGACCGGGGCTTTCCGGTAGAGCCCCATCGCGACTCACGTCGCTCCTACAGTGCGTGCTGGCACAAAGTAAAGAATGCCGGAAACGAAAAAACCCGCTTTCGCGGGTTTTCGTCTGCTTGAGTCGTGGTGCCCAGGAGAGGACTCGAACCTCCACGGTTTTACCCGCTAGTACCTGAAACTAGTGCGTCTACCAATTCCGCCACCTGGGCGACTCAGGCGGAGAATTGTGCCGGTGACGAAGGGCCATGTCAACGTTTCGTGCAGGCCTGCGTGCGCAGGGTGGAGGCGATGCGTCATGGACGATGGCGGCCGCGCAGGAAGAGATGTCGCCACGAATTCGGGACAACAAAAAACCCGCTTCCGCGGGTTTTCGTCTGTGTGAGTCTTGGTGCCCAGGAGAGGACTCGAACCTCCACGGTTTTACCCGCTAGTACCTGAAACTAGTGCGTCTACCAATTCCGCCACC